>JACYME010000087.1 GCA_015272155.1 Leptolyngbyaceae cyanobacterium T60_A2020_046 | reverse complement strand
TCGGGTCGCGATCGCCCAATTCTTCGCTGCGCCCCCGTACGGGCGGCAGTTTTTCCACCAGCCCCATTTCGTAGGCAATATCGGGCAATTCTCCAGCAATGTACTTCCCAGGCTCAAAGATACGCCCAGGGGTAAGGCAGATCTGCCGTAGCTCGACCACCTCTGTTTCTAGGAACATGGCGCGGGATAAGCGCCGCTGAATGGCCATCGGAATTCTCCTGTTCGATTAGCGACTACTCTTCAAACTTCCAGAGTTCGCGGGTGTAGCCCTCGTCCAAGATGCGCTTGGGACGCATCACCAGAATCAAACGGCCCAACAATTTCCCCTCGGGCGGCTCGGCAAACCATTGCAGGCTAATGTGTCCATCGGTGTCTACAGCAAAGTAGTCGTCCTCATCCCAATCGCGGCGGGCGCGATCAATCACCACCATCACGGGCTCCACCACCTCGGCATTGGGCAGGTTGGGCAGTTGAGTGCTGGTGGCCAGCAGCCCAACCGGATCTTCGGCCTGCAAAATCACTTGCCAGCCGGGGATGGGGGCGTAGGCTCCGGTGCCGCTAAACTTCACGACGCCAAAGGGCTCCTCTGGCAAAATTAGGGGCACGGCCTGAAAGTCCTCTGTGGCGAGGGGCCACTCGCCCGCGACGGGGATCACGCAGGACAGTTCGCTGTCGCTGTCGAGGCGAAAGACGGGGAGGCGCGGGGCGGGGCGCGTCTTGACCACCGCAAAATCGGTGAGGAGTTTTTCGACTTGCTGGCGGGCGCTGGCGCTGGCGGCAAAGCGCAGTCCTTGGGCAATGAGGCGCGATCGCGCTTGCAGATCGTCCTGTTGGCGGGCCAGCTTCCAATAGCTGTAGGCCACTGCATCGCCCACTGAGTCGGCAAAGCCCTCGGGCAGGGTTTTGAGGTAGCGATACTCCTTCACCGCCTTGACCACATCGCGGATGGCGTCGGCATCAATGCTGTGGATGAGCGCAAATTCAGCCGTGCGGGCGCGATCGTCGCGGGACAGCACCCGCAGTTCATAGAGCACGTCACTGCCGCGCTGCAAAAAGTGCGCGACGACGGTATCTGCGGCGAGGGGCGCGATCGAGTCGTAAACCTGGGCTGCCACAATCACCTGGTTTTGATGAATCGGCTCAAATCCAGTTTCTTCAAAAATGCGCTGGGGGCTCAGTCCCGCCTTTTGCAACGTTTGGCAGGCGTGCCCCCACTGCACCCAGTTGCCTTCCTTACGGCGCAGTTGGGTAATCAGTGTTTCAGTTTCAACAGTGGGGTTGTCAGTGGGGTCAGACGGCACCATGGCGTCCTCTCGTGGGCGAAACTCCTCTAGCCCTGACTCTAGCGTGTTTCTCGATCGCCCACGCAGAAAGTTCGTAGCCGAACTTGACGGAACGGAACCTGACGCGGCAAGATTATAGGCGCGCGAAATGCGGGGCTATAGCTCAGTTGGTAGAGCACTTGAATGGCATTCAAGGGGTCAGCGGTTCGAATCCGCTTAGCTCCATAGTTAGAGCAAGGCATAAGTTAGAGCAGAGCATCACTTTTCTGAACTTTGCACATTCACCAGACCTTTTTCGTGAGCCCTTCGAGCACAGTTATGCTCGCCGATAAGGCAGTGGGCCTTCGCCAACGGGCTAACGGCACTCATCAGCCTCATGGGTTGGTTTGCGATCGCAGGTTCCACGAGCCATCCAGAACGCGGTAGCCTAGAAACGTCGCGGTTTAGGGTCTGTTTGTGACACAATCAGAGGCGTTGCAGAGCCTGTTAGAGGCCGTTGCCCAGGGGCAGGTGAGCCCGGAAGCAGCGCTGGGCAAGCTCCGTCATTTTGCATTTGAGCCCGTTCAAGACTTTGCGAAGATCGACCACCATCGATCGCTGCGCACAGGGTTTCCAGAGGTAATTTGGGGGCCGGGGAAGACTGTAGACCAAATTGTTCACATCATGCAGGCCCTGCGCGATCGCACCCCCGTGGTGATGGCGACCCGCATTGAGCCAGACAAAGCCCGCCAGTTGCGCGCGGCCCTGCCAGAGCTGATGTATTACGACATGGCACGCATCTGTGCCTTGCAGCCCCTCACCCTCACCCCTCACCATCCCGGCGCGATCGGCATCGTCACCGCAGGCACCGCCGACCTGCCCGTCGCCGAAGAAGCCGCCGTTACCGCAGAGCTGTCCGGCTTTCGGGTGTTGCGCCTGTGGGATGTGGGGGTGGCGGGCATCCATCGCCTGCTACACCATCGCGATGTGCTCGACCAAGCGGACGTGCTAATCGTCGTGGCGGGCATGGAGGGGGCGCTGCCCAGTGTCGTTGCCGGATTGGGCAACGGCCCGGTGGTCGCAGTGCCCACCAGCATTGGCTATGGGAGCAGCTTTGGGGGGCTCGCGCCGCTATTGACGATGCTCAACTCCTGCGCAGCGGGAATCGGCGTCGTCAACATTGACAACGGCTTTGGGGCGGCGATGTTGGCGGGGCAAATTTTGCGCACGGCGGCCCGGCTATGCGATAGGCAAACATCGGAGCGCGATCGCACCCCATGAGCAACTCTGGCACGCGCCTGCCGCTGCAATTTTGGATTGTGACGCTCGTGGCTTTCATCAACGCCGTCAGCTTCACCATCATCATCCCGATTCTGTATCCCTACGCCAAACAGTTTGGCCTCACAGACTTTCAGGCCAGTTTGCTGACCACGGCCTATGCAGCCTCTCAATTTTTGGGCACGCCAATCCTGGGGCGACTGTCCGATCGCATCGGGCGCAAGCCACTGCTGGTCATCAGCCTGGGGGGAACGGTACTCGCCAACGCGATCGCCAGCCTGACCCCAGTGCCAGGATTGCTCTTTGCCGCCCGCATTCTCGATGGCCTCACCGGTGGCAATACCTCCATCGCCCAGGCCATTATCAGCGACACCACCGACCCCGAGCAGCGCACCAAAGCTTTCGGGATTTTTGGGGCGGTCTTTCGGCTGGGATTCGTGGCAGGGCCACCCCTAAGCTATGTGGCCCAAATCGTGCCGCCCCTGCCGGGCATCTCATCCCTGGGGATGAGTTTTTTGTGCTCCGCCGCGATCGCCCTCCTTGCAACCGTGCTGTGCCTGCTGTTTTTGCCCGAAACCCATCAACCCAGCGGCCAAGTTCAGCTCCGTTGGTTAGATTTCAAGCTGGGGCGCATCTTTAGCGCCGTGACCCATCCAAGATTTGGGCGTGTGTTTGTGCTCACCTTTCTCACAGGCTTCACCTTCACGATTTTCACCTTTGCCTTCCAACCCTTCTTCTTAAACGTGCTGGGTCAAGATGCCCGCACCCTAGCCCTCGTGTTCGCGGCCTTTGGCATCATCGGCTTTGTGGCGCAGGTATTTGGCCTCGATCCCTTGCGCAAACGGTTTGGGCTAGTGGGGTTGCTGGCGGCCATGCTGGCCGCGCGGGGCGTGTTGTTCATGCTGATTCCCACCTTCCCGAGCTTGGGCGCATTCCTTGCCATTCTGGTGGTCTTTGCCGCTGTCAATTCCTTCCCCATGCCGCTCATCGAGTCGGTGCTGTCGCTGCGCAGTGGCCCCCAAGAACAGGGCGAAGTGCTGGGGCTGAATGCCTCATTTTTGAGTATTTCTAACGCAATCGGGCCGGCCACGGCGGGGCTGCTGGTGAGCTTGGGCTATCGATTGCCCTTTTGGATCACTGGCGCTCTGACCCTGCTGGTCGCCTGGTTTGCACTGAGTTTGGCGCGATCGGCCCCATCCGCCGAGTCCTAAAATTCGTCCGCGCCCGGCCAATTCAAAAGCGTTAATCGGAATACTTTTCCCCCTTAGCTTCGCAGTATTATCGCTAGATACCGTTGTTGTGTGTCCTTTCACCCCCTTTCGCCTTTCGTGACTCTGGCACAACTGTCTTCCGCCGCCTCCACTGGGGCTACACCACTCTTGGGCAGTCCGGGGTTGGATCTCACCGTCCTGCTGCTGCTGATTGGCCTATCGGCCTTTTTCTCGGGTTCAGAAACCGCAATCACCGCTCTGGATAACCTCAAGCTGCGATCGCTGATCCAAGAAACGGGCGATCCCGATCGCGTCTTTACATTGGTCCTGCGCCAGCGATCGCGATTCATCACCACCCTGCTGGTCGGCAACAACCTGGTCAACAACATCGCCGCCATTTTGACCAGCAACCTGTTTGCCATTTGGTTTGGCAGTGCAGGCATTGGCATTGCCGCCGGGGTCGTCACCGTACTGGTGCTGATTTTTGGGGAAATTACGCCCAAATCCCTCGCGATTAATAACGTGTTGCCGATATTTCGGCTGGTGGTAGGCCCCATTTACGCCCTGTCGCGGCTGCTGACCTGGGTAGGCATCATCCCAGCCCTAGAAACCGTCACCACCCGGCTGATCCGCTTCTTTCAGGGCGCAGCAAAACCCCAAACAGAATCCGTTCGCGACCTGCAACTGCTGATCGAAGTGCTCAGCGGCCACGGCCAGCTCGACCTTGACAAGCGCCAACTGCTGAACCGTGCCCTGCGCCTCGACCATCTACAAGCGCGGGATGTGGTGAAGCCCCGCATCGACATGCAGACCATTTCCCACGAGGCGACCATTGAGGATTTGGTGGCGCTGTGTCTCGACACTGGCTACTCTCGAATCCCTGTGCAGGAAGAATCAAAGGATCAAATTGTCGGCATTGTGTACCTCAAACAAGCCCTGCAAGAGTTGACCCGTCGCCAAACCGAGGGGTTGCCCATTGGCAGCGTGACCGAGGTGATGAGCCAGCCCCTCTATGTGCCCGAGATGCAGCCCGTGGCAACGTTGCTCAAGCTGCTGTTGAAGCAGCGGGTGCACATGGCGATCGTGGTGGATGAGTATGGCGGTACGGTGGGCCTCGTTACCCTAGAAGATGTGCTGGAGGAGCTGGTGGGCGAAATCTACGACGAGAGCGATGTTCCGGCCCCGACGCGACCCATGACCCATGC
>JACYME010000083.1 GCA_015272155.1 Leptolyngbyaceae cyanobacterium T60_A2020_046 | reverse complement strand
ATAAATGGTTGTGAAAACGGGAATTCGGGGGGTGTTGTCTGGCGTTGTCCTGAACCGGTCGAACAGTGAGACGCGGTAATCGGGACAATCCTGCATTAAGGTCAGTTCGGGTTAAGCCATTGGCCCGTATTTTCCCTTCCCGGGGAAGGGTTTCCGCAGAACGGAGTGGGTGAAACCCAGCGGCAAACCCACTCCTTTTCCCTCCGAGGCGGGGAAAGCCTCTGGCAAAGAATCGGGCTTACGCAATTGAAGCCTTAACCCGACCTCAGGTTGCAAAAGGCATTCTCGCGATCGCAGTCTGTGCTACTGTTCAAAACGGTTCTCAGACGACTGTCTTTTGCTATGACAACTCGCACCGAAACTGACAGCATGGGGCCGATTGCGGTGCCTGCCGATCGCTACTGGGGCGCACAAACCCAGCGATCGCTCCAGTACTTTGACATCGGTCATGATCGGATGCCCCGCGAGCTAATTCGCGCCTTTGGTCTGTTGAAGCGATCGGCAGCGGTGGTGAACCGTGACCTGGGTAAGCTCGCGCCCGACCTTGCCGCATGGATGATTCAAGCGGCGAATGAAGTGATTGCGGGCAACCTAGACGAACACTTTCCGCTGCGGATTTGGCAAACGGGCAGCGGCACCCAGACCAACATGAACGTCAACGAAGTTATCGCAAACCGCGCGATTGAACTGGCGGGCGGCACCCTAGGCAGCAAAACCCCCATTCATCCAAATGATCATGTCAACCTAGGACAGTCTTCCAACGACACCTTTCCTACAGCAATGCACATTGCCGCCGTTGAACAGTTCACCCACGCGTTGCTTCCCGCCGTGGCCCGTCTGCGAGATGCCCTGTCAAACAAAGCCCGCGCCTTTGAGTCTATCGTCAAAATTGGCCGTACCCATTTGATGGATGCCGTGCCCCTTACCCTGGGGCAAGAATTTTCAGGCTACGTAGCTCAGTTGGACAAGGCACTGGCGCGAATTAACGCTGTAATGCCAGAACTGTACGAACTCGCGATCGGGGGAACTGCTGTTGGCACCGGGCTCAACACCCATCCAGCGTTTGCCGATCGCGTCGCGGCGGATCTAGCCGAGGCAACGGGGCTGCCCTTCGTCGCTGCCGCCAATCGGTTCGCCGCCCTCGCTGCCCATGACGCGATCGTTGCCGCCAGTGGCACCCTCAAAACCCTGGCCGCTGCCCTGATGAAAATTGCTAACGACCTGCGGTGGCTGGGGTCTGGCCCGCGCTGTGGCTTGGGCGAACTACACCTTCCAGCCAACGAGCCGGGGTCTTCCATCATGCCGGGCAAGGTCAACCCAACCCAGTGCGAGGCAATGACGATGGTCTGTGTGCAGGTGATGGGCAATGATGCGGCGATCGCGATCGCGGGCAGTCAGGGCAACTTTGAACTCAATGTGTTCAAGCCCGTGATGATTCACAACCTACTGCACGCCACCCGATTGCTCAGTGATGCCTGTCGCGCCTTTACCGATCATCTTGTGGTCGGCATTGAGCCCAACCTGCCCCGCATTCAAGCTTTTGTCGATGAATCGCTGATGCTGGTCACGGCACTGAATCCGGCGATCGGCTACGACAACGCAGCTAAGGTGGCCAAAAAAGCCTACGCCGAAAATACAACCCTGCGCGAAGCCTGCATTGCCCTAGGTTTGCTCAGCGGCGAAGCCTTTGACCAATACGTGCGTCCCGAAGCTATGACACGACCCAGCGACGGATAGCATACAAAGCGCACAGGGGTTGCCAAACCTGCCGAGCAGGTGCGATGGTCTTGTCCTTATTCGTGCTCATACAGTGAGGTTTTGAAGCGATCGCCGCTCTCCAGAGACGATGCTAGATAATATCGCGCTGGACAACCTCCTGAGCAATCTGAAGTTCCCAACGCACGAGACCAACGTCATTGGCCACATCTCTCTCAACCTTGTAAGACTGGGGTGTTCCCCATGAAAACTGAATCCTACAACCGGGCTCTGTCACGGTGTTGTCACAATTTTCCAGTACCGTAAAATCGATGTCTACCAGCGTTTCCATGCCGATTTTACGATTGCTTATTGACCTGCCCAGTACGCGAAAAGATAACGCCGTGCTTGGCACGTTTATTAGATCAATAAAACCCATGATAGGCTAACAAACTCTAGGGAAAATCTGTCTCTTGGCGAGGCTGTTTTCCTGACATGCATCTCTTCTCCTAATGAGAAAGTAGGTGATCTCAAATCACCAACTGACATGGGAAAACTTTGGGGGCAAATCTTAACAGTGTGCATCTCGGCTGCTTAGCATCTGCTCCGAACCCCTTACCCGTTTAAGGAAAGACTTCAGATCCGGCCCTATTTCTCTTGGAGCGATCCTAAAAAAGGAGCTTAATGGCAAAGCAGCACCCAAAGCCCACCTGCGCATCAACGCAAGTTGATGGAAGAGGCAGAGGATTATGAATTCTCTGAGGTGGGTTGGACGTTATTAGGCACCTCTTTTCGAGAGATTCCCTAGCACTGATGATCTGAGTCAAGCTTTCAAAAGAAGCGCGATCGCGAACTAGATATTATAAAAAGTTGATAGGAACAGAGATCATGGAAGCCTCATTCTTCAAAGAGGTCCCTACGTTTTTAATCCTAGCCGGCACGATTACAATGCTCGTGTCAATCCGGAAGACTCAAAACTTACTTCTTCTATTTCCCCGAGAGGAAATTCCTCGAAACTGGAAGATTTTATATTCTCTGATGATCCTGTTCCTAGGCGGCTATTCCTTAGCTGCCTGGCTAACATGGGATCAAAACATGAACTTGGTCACCCTCCTAACTGGACTCGTATTCTTTGGAGGCTCCTTCTTTGTTCTCTTCAGCGTCACGACCTATCATCAGACACTCCAACATCTCATTCATTCAAAACAGCAACTCAGTCAAGCCAAACAACGGGCAGAGGAATCCCTCGCTCGATTACAACAGGTTCCGACTTTGATCCAAACAGAAAAGATGGCTGGCCTAGGGCAAATGGTTGCCGGTATTGCCCATGAAATCAATAATCCGGTCAATTTTATTCATGCCAATCTTGCACCAGCTCAAAAATATATTCAGGACTTAATGAATCTCATTAGTCTTTATCAGGAGGCCTTACCAAATCAGGATCCTAAAATCGAGAAGTATCTTCAGGATATTGATTTTGACTTCATCAGTGAGGACCTGCTAAGCCTGCTCAAATCGATGGGAAATGGTTCCCATCGAATCACTGAAATTGTTGGCAGCCTCAAGCAGTTCTCGCGTATGAATGAGTCTGCAATTAAGTCAGTTGATCTACATCAGGGTTTAGACAGCACTCTAATTATCCTAGATCATCGTTTGCGAGAAAATGGCCGACGATTACCAATTCAAGTTGTCCGTCGGTACGGAGAAATTCCATCGATAACTTGTTATGCCGGAGAAATCAATCAGGTATTCATGAATATTCTGGTCAATGCCATTGATGCGCTAGAGGAGGCAATGGATGACGAATTTCTTCAAGACCCCCAGATTGAGATTCAGACGTGCTGTCGAGATCAGTGGATTCAAGTCTTTATTCGGGATAATGGATCTGGCATTAAGCCAGAAGTTCAGAGAAAATTGTTTGACCCATTTTTTACGACTAAACCTGTTGGCAAAGGCACAGGTTTAGGATTGTCGATTAGTTATCAGATCATCACCCAAAAACATCATGGACGGCTCAAATGTTACTCAGAAACTGGCCAGACAGAGTTCCTAATTGAGCTACCTCATACTGGCTTTAGCCCACTGAAAAACACATAATAAAATTCGAGAAACGATGGTCCCCAGATCCTAATTTTCAGAGGCTCATCGTCATATATTGAATCTTCTAAATACTCCAACCCACAGAATTTTCTCAGCATTTTAGGGGATCTCAGCCACTTTACCTAGGGTCAGCCACTTTGCCTAGGGGTGGTTTCCTGACCCTACTTTTCCGTCCACTCTAAATAGCCAAGTAGCAGTCTCCGGCAGCCTGGGGACGGTTGCAAGCTATTATCTCCACGGCAGTGAGCATCTACCAAACAATTGAATATCCTAACCAAAATTTCTACTGCGATCTCAACATTCTGAGGAAGGATGCTGGTTGCCTGACACATCTCTGGAAGTCCTAGATTTTTCGTTGAGAGTCTATACGCAAAAGGACTCTAACCCAAGATTTTCAGCCCTAGAGTTCGAGATTCCAGCTCCAGATGTGAAACAACTGAATATCAATGCTTTGAGGCACTTGTGTCAGGCAGTCAGGCAAAGTCCTTCTCCAAATATTGGGAAGGGATATAAAACTAGAGCCAATCAGTGAGTAAACTGGCGTCAAGCAGGATCAGAACGTCGGGACAGGAAGCCGGTTTCTTCCGAGGCTGACCTATGCAATGAGGCGAGTTGCCAAGGAGAACACAGGTTCTTCCCCACCCTTTATTAGTTTTCTAAGGTATGGCGTATGAGGCGTATATTTTACGGTGGCGCTTTTCAGATGGGTAGCACAGCTTCCACAACGGAGCGCTAAAGCGACCCATCGGGCAAGTCAGAAAACTCAATCAGCCATTCCCCTGCATCGGTCGTTGGCCACTGGTAGGACAATACAGACGCCGAATCCAACGCTGCAGAGTTAATGGCATGATCCATATAAACCATGTAGTGACCCATCAAAAAATAGACCGCCATCATCGCAGCAGCCGAAGATGCCACCAAGAACCCCGCAAGCATGAGCGAGAATTCTTGACTTTGAATCGCTTCTTCCATAAGCCGCAGGGCCCAGGCAACAAGCGCGATAACCACAATGAGAATAAGCAGCAGCATAAGTATTGCGAGTTGACGCAATCCTGAACGTTACACGCCGATGTTACGCATTGTAACGAACTTTAAGGGGAATGACACCCCCATTCTGAGAAATCCAGAAAAGAGGGCAGATTTTCCGCGATTGTCAAGGGGCGATCGCCGGACTTTTGGGCGGAATGGGATGAGTCTAAGGGGGCGGCTGCTATCGCACGATGACGTTGCGAGCTGCTAGGTATGCCTTAATGTCTGCTACGCTCAGTTGTCCGTAGTGGAGTAATGACGCCAGCAACGCCGCTTCCGATCGCCCTTCAGTCAGGGCTTCATAGATGTGCTGGCAGGTGCCTGCCCCGCCAGAGGCAATCACGGGCACGGGCACGCGCTCGGCAATGGTGCGGGTGAGCTCAAGGTCGTAGCCCTGCTGGGTACCATCGGCATCCATGCTGGTAATCAGCAGTTCCCCTGCGCCTCGGGCGACCACGTTTTCAGCCCATGCGATCGCGTCTAACCCGGTATTCTCACGCCCCCCCCGCACGTATACATCCCAGCCTGGATTGTCTGGATCGACGCGGCGGCGGGCATCAATGGCGACGACAATGCACTGACGGCCAAAGCGATCGCTGGCGCGGTTCACAAAGTCTGGGTCCTTGACGGCAGCAGAATTCAGGCTCACCTTATCGGCCCCCGCCCTTAACAATTGTTTAATCTTTTCTAAGGTTTGAATGCCGCCGCCCACCGTGAGGGGAATGAAAACCTGCTCGGCGGTGCGATACACCACATCGATAAGGATGTCTCGGTCTTCGTGGGTGGCGGTGATGTCCAGAAACACGAGTTCATCAGCTCCGGCATTGTTATACACCTGCGCTAGCTCAACGGGATCTCCAGCGTCTCGAAGGTCTACAAAGTTGACCCCTTTGACGACGCGGCCAGCTTTGACATCCAGACAGGGAAGAATTCGTTTTGCGAGCATTGTGCAGTGCGGTGTGGTTGGAAAGGAACGGGAGCGATCGCGGTTCTTCGTGAGAAAATCCGCAGCGCAAAAAATGGGCGATATTTTGCCCCCAGTTTTCGCCGCTAATCCATAGTCTACGATGGCGCAAGACGCTGATACACTGTGGATTGGTTCGTGAAACGGCGCAAGACGCGCCTCGACAATAACGGGTAGGAGCGCATGGGTTTGGAGATTGGACAAAAGGTAAAGGTACGTCGCCTGCGCGATCGCGTATCGCAAGACTTGGTCGCCCGGCTGGGGCAGGTTGGCGTGGTGCGGCAGTTCAAAATGGTGGACGGTAGCGGCGTCGGCGTGGTCGTACAGTTTGGCGACGATTTTTCTGCCTGGTTTTTTGAGGACGAGCTGATGGTGACCCAGTAGTCAGGCAGCATTTAGTAGGAGGATGCCCGATGGCTCAGATTTTGACCTTTTTGGGGCAATCCCGAACCGATTGCGCCGTGGTGACGGTGGCGGCGGCTCGTCAGCTTGCCCATGGGGGGAAGCGGGTGCTGTGGCTTACCCAAGACGACGGGCCGCTGCCCAGCCAGCTTTGGGGGCAGGCGCTGACGGGCCAACCCCAAGCGATCGCGACAAATCTGTGGGGGATGCAACTGCGGGCGACGGAGCTGCTGGAGAAAAACTGGGATCTGGTGAAAGCGCTAGAGGCTCAGTATCTCCGCAGCCCTCTCCTAAAGCAGGTTTATGGTCAGGAATTGGTCGTGCTACCAGGCATGGATGAGGCCCTGGCCCTGAATGCCGTGCGCGAGCTGTATGGCAGCGGCCAGTACGACATCATTGTGCTGGATGGGCGGGATGGGCGATCGCTGCTGCGCATGTGGGACTTGCCCAATGGCTTGGATTGGTACATTCGGCGTTTTCAGGCGGTCATCCAGGCGTCGGATCTGGCACGGGCGTTGACGCCCTTTATTCAGCCCGTGGCGGCAGCAATTTTGAATATTGGGGGCACCCAAGAAGAGATGGAAAAACCCGTGGGGCAAGCGCGATCGCTGCTGGAAGCCGGTCGGGATGCCCTTCACAACCCCCAGCAGGTTTTAGGATTTTTGGTGACTGGGCGCGATCGCTTTGGGGCGACGACGGCCCATCATCTCTGGGGCAGTGCCCAGCAGGTTGGCCTCACCATTGGTGGGGTGATTGCGGTCGGCGTGGAAACCGTTGCGCCCCTAGAGGCCCAGTTTGCGCCTCTGGTCGTTCACTACGTGCCGGCCCTGGTAGATGACCAGTGGGAGCCGTTGATGGCAGCCCTGCCCAACTGGGATCTCGCCGCCCAGACCAGCCCGCGATCGGTCACGGTGGATGAGGCAGCCAGGCAGGTCAAGCTCTTCTTACCGGGTTTTCAGAAGGATCAGATTACCCTGACCCAGTACGGCCCTGAGGTGACCATTTCCGCTGGCGATCAGCGGCGCAATCTGGATCTGCCGGATTCGCTTCGCAATCGCAGCATCACGGGCGCAAAGTTCCAAGACCATTACCTGATACTGTCGTTCTAGGCGATGTAGGTTGCGATCGCGCCTCGCAGCATTGCCCGGCCCCCCCAAGACTTGACCCCAGGCAGGCAGGTATGGTTAATCTGATGCGATCGTTGACGACGAAAGTCTATCCCCTATTGCAATTACCATGACTGATCCAGCATCGACCCCGACCCCCGAAGCCCCCGAGGCCCAGCGCGGCAGCAAAGCCCGCCAGTTGCTTGGCATGAAGGGCGCAGACGGCGGCGACACCTCGATTTGGAAAATTCGGCTTCAACTGATGAAGCCCATCACCTGGATTCCGCTGATTTGGGGCGTGGTGTGTGGTGCGGCCTCCTCCGGCAATTTTGTGTGGAGCGTTGAAACAGTCATGATTTCAGCGGCCTGCATGTTGCTCTCGGGGCCGCTGCTCACGGGCTATACCCAGACCCTCAACGACTTTTATGATCGCGAAATTGACGCCATCAACGAGCCCTATCGCCCGATTCCATCGGGGGCCATTTCGGTGCCCCAGGTTGCGGCCCAAATCCTCGTGTTGCTCTTTAGCGGCATCGCCGTCGCCTATGGCCTCGACCAGTGGGCCGGTCATGACTTCCCAACAATTACGGCCCTCGCGATCGGGGGGGCGTTTCTGTCCTTCATTTACTCCGCTCCCCCCTTGAAGCTCAAGCAAAATGGTTGGCTCGGCAACTATGCCCTCGGCGCGAGCTACATTGCCCTGCCGTGGTGGGCGGGTCATGCGCTGTTTGGGGAACTCAACCTCACCATTGTGTTGCTGACGCTGTTCTACAGTCTGGCGGGGCTCGGCATCGCTGTGGTAAATGATTTCAAAAGCGTGGAGGGCGATCGCCAGCTTGGCCTCAAGTCCTTGCCTGTGATGTTTGGTGTCACGGCTGCGGCCTGGATTTGTGTCTTGATGATCGACGTTTTCCAGGGTGGTGTGGCAGCATACCTCATGAGCATCCATCAAAATCGCTACGCGGTCTTGCTGGTGCTCCTCATCATTCCGCAAATCACTTTTCAGGATATGTACTTCCTGCGAAATCCCCTTGAGAATGATGTGAAGTATCAGGCTAGTGCCCAGCCCTTCCTGGTACTCGGCATGTTGGTTACCGCCCTCGCCTTGGGCCATTCTGCGTTGGTCTAGGCCAATGGCAGCCGCTCTCTACCCCGGTTCCTTTCAAAGGGGATGGTAGGCTAACTTCGGTATCGCGCGATCGCCCGCGCTGGTTGCATTTCAAAACAGCAGCGAATGTCTCTGGTAGGACAGGAGTAGATGGTGGCAAACGCCTTCTCAAAAATGTTGGGAATCTGGGGTTCAAGCGGACAGCGCAGGCGGCGGCGGCCTCGTCCTGCCACCCTCAATATGACTAGTGCCGAGTCTCCCTCCGCACCTGTGGTAGCTCCCCCCCACTATGATCCTCAATCCCCAACGGCAAAACAGCCCCGGCGGCGACGGCCCCTTCACTACCGCCCGCTGTTTTGGATTGTGCTGCTCACCGGAGCTCTTGGTGCGGGCGGAGCAAATCGCGTGTATCGTGTGTGGCGCGCCACCGATGCCCAATTGCCCGATGTGTCCAGTCTGACGAGCTTTGAGCGTGACGGCACCATCACCCTCCAAGCGGCAGACGGCAGCATTCTGCAAAAAATTGGCCCTGCCACCCGCGAAAAAGTCGGCTACGAAGCCATGCCCTCGGTGTTGCTGCAAGCCTTTATCGCCGCTGAGGATCGACGTTTTTACGTCCACGATGGAGTGGATTTTCAGGCGATCGCCCGGGCATCCCTCGCCAACCTCCGCCGCCGCGATGTCGTTGAAGGGGCCAGCACGATTACCCAACAACTCGCCCGCATTGCCTTCCTCGACCAAGATCGCAGCTTTACCCGCAAAGTCCGTGAGGCATTGCTTGCCCTCAAAATTGAGGACACCTACGACAAAACGGTTATCCTAGAGCGCTACCTCAACCTCGTCTACTTGGGGGCAGGAGCCTACGGCGTGGCCGATGCGGCTTGGATTTACTTTGGCAAAACCGTTCAAGACCTGACCCTTGCAGAGTCTGCGCTGATTGCCGGGATGGCTCCGGCTCCAAGCCTCTATTCCCCCTTGGTGGATCCTGAGGCGGCGCGTCAGCAGCGCGACATCGTGATTATGCGGATGTTGGAAAACGGCATCATTACGGAAGAAGAGGCAAACGCCGCGATCGCGACGGAGGTGATCACCACCCCCAATGAGCCGAAGTTTCTCTACAGCGAATTTCCTTACTTCACTATTTACATTCAGCGGCAGTTGGCCGACCTGCTCCCCGCCGAGGTGATTGAATCGGGGGGGCTGATCGTTGAAACAACGCTGAACGTAGACTGGCAACGCAAGGCCCAGACCACTATCGAAGAAACGGTGGAAACGACCGGACGACAGCAGCGCTTTAGTCAAGCATCCCTCGTCGCCATTGATCCCCAGACGGGCGAGATCAAGGCCATGGTAGGCGGCACCGACTTCAATGAAAGTCAGTTTAACCGTGCCGTCCAGGCCCAGCGACAGCCCGGTTCGACCTTCAAAACCTTCGTGTATGCGACGGCGATCGCGGCAGGCATGCCGCCGAATAAAAGCTACGTTGACGCCAAGTTTGTGGTCGATGGCTACGAGCCCAAAAACTACGGCGGCACCTTTAGCGGTACCGTCTCGATGCAGCGGGCTCTGACCTCATCGATTAACATCGTCGCCGTTAAGGTACTGATTGATGTGGGCTTCGAGCCTGTGATTGCCATGGCTCAACGCATGGGCATTGAGTCTGAGCTACGCCCCACCTACTCGCTGGCGCTCGGGGCTTCGGAGGTGAACCTGCTGGAACTGACCAGCGCCTATGGCACCCTCGCTGCGGAAGGCAAACATATCAAAGCCCACGGCATTCGACGCATCCTGGATAGTTCGGGCAACGTCCTCTATACCTTCAATGAAGAACCGCAACAGGCCGTAGATGCGGAAACTGCGGCCATCATGACCTGGATGCTGCGGGGCGTGGTTGAAGGCGGCACGGGCAGTCGGGCGGCGATCGGACGGCCTGTGGCGGGTAAAACCGGAACCTCGGAGCGCAATCGCGATCTCTGGTTTGTTGGGTACATCCCCCAGCTTGTGGTGGGGGTGTGGTTGGGCAATGACGACAACAGCAGCACCTGGGGCGCAAGCAGTTCAGCGGCGGCAACGTGGCGGCAGTTTGTTTCCCAAATTGTGGACGAGATTCCAGTCCAAGAATTTCCAGAATTGCCGTCTCTCGATGGCCGGGAAGGCACGATTGAGGCCAAGCCTGTGAAACCAGGCCGGGTGACAGCAAGCGGGGCCGATCGCAATGACAGCGATCGCGACACCGCTAATGCAGAACCCGCAGAACCAACCGCATCGGAATCCCCAGACACCGCCGCACCCGCCGCACCCAGCTCCGGTGGTAGCGGACAGCCCGCACACCCTGAGGATGGCAGCAGCGCCCCGGCCCCGCCCCCGACGACACCCTCAGCCCCTGCGCCCTCTGGCGATGGCAGCGGAGAGCCTGCACCTCCGCCAGCAGCACCCGAGCCTGCACCCGTAGCTCCGGCTCCCGCCCCCGCTCCGGCTCCCGCCCCCGCTCCGCCGGCCCCGGCTCCCTCGGGGGATGGTGGCTCTGAGGGAGAATAGATGGTTTGGTGGTCTGGCCAAGCTGCACGAGAAGATGGGCACAGCTATCAGGTTTCTCCTTGGTAATGCGCTTAACTTCGTGAGTCAGCCCTTGAAAAAACCCGGTTTCTCGCCATCCTGTTCCGCTGCTCCCGCGATCAACAAGATCGCTGGGTTATAAATCCGCCAGTTGTTGGCATGTGGCCTCAATGCTAGCCAAGCTGCCGGGGTTAATTAATCCGAAGTAATCGAAGGAATGAACCTGGTCATTTTGGATGGCACTGAGCTGTCCCCAAAATGGATCCCCCTTAAGCTGATCAAGCAGATTTTCTTCGGTTTCCACAACCAGCAAAACATCTGGGTTTGCGGTCAGCACCTTTTCCTCAGAGAGGGTGACATAGCCATCAAAATCACTGTTGCCCTGTAGGTCTGCGGTCAAGTTCTGAAGGTTAAATCGCGTGAGGAAATCCCCCGCCCAACTGTTTTTATTGGGAGATAAGATCGGTTGACGACTGACCAAAACCAGGGTGCTGGTGTTGCGGGTTTCAGCTTGGGCAAGGCAAGCGTCATAGCGATCGCGCAACATTGTTGCATCGGCATCAAGACGCTCCGCCAAGTCATCCGTCAGGGTCATCAACGCATCCCAGCTGCTGATATTCACGGCGAGGGTGTCGATGCCGAGTTCTTGCAGGCGGGCTAGGGTGCGATCGTGAAAGCCCTCTGCCCCAATGACCAAGTCAGGTTGTAGGGCCACAATCTTTTCAAGATCAGGCTCCACACGGCCCTCACTGATGATTTCCAGATCAGCAAAGCGCCCATCAGCGCGCAAAATGCTGCTGCCCGGAATACCCACCAAGCGGTCTGGGTCTAGGGTGTGAATGATGTCGGCGGTGAGGGAGGTGAGGGCAATGATGCGATCGCTCGTTGCCTCAGGGTTTTGGGCGGTGTCCGTCAGTGCTGCGGGGTCGGCGGTCGGAGCCGCCGCGCTCGTTTCTGGGGCCGGGGTGGAACAGGCTGCGATCGCCCCCAACAGAGCAAAGGCTACAAAGCTAGAAATCCATCGAATTCCCATGATCAAAAATCCTAATGTTCAAGCGGTTCACGTATTCAAAATCAGGCGCTAATGCTGTCCTCAAGCTGTGGCTAAAATGAGTAGCTCAGCCCGAGTCTCAAGTTTGTGCCGGGTTGGCTAAAGCGCTCGATATCGGGGTTGCCGTCGGGCTGAGTGCGCACATCGGAGTAGTTGTAATACTGGGTGTTAAACAGGTTGTAGACGCCGAGGCTGAGCCCTAAATTTGGCGTGATGTTATAGCTGCCAATGAGGTCAAATACGGTGTAGGGTTCGGGGACAAAAAAGGTTGTGTTGTCGGCAACGCGGGCGGGGCCGACGACGGTGCCCACCAGTTCGGCGCGCCAGCGATCGCCCGGTGCCCGATAGCGCAGCCCCAGCACAGCCTTGATGGGGTCAACTGTGGCCAGGGGTTCCTCAGCGGTGAGGTCATCACCCCGCGTCCAGGCCAAGCTTCCTAGGATGCTGAAGCCCGAGGGATCTGGACTCAAGCGGTACTCTCCGCCGAGTTCAATGCCATAAATCCGGGCGCGGGAAATATTTTGGGTTTGGAATTGATTGACCACCTGAGTATCAAAACTGAAAGGGGGCGCAAACCCTGGACAGGGATCAACATTCACCAGACAACGGGTGCCCGCTGGCGCAAAGGTTTGAATGAAGTTGTTGTAGGTGTTGTAAAAGCCCGTGACTCGAAAATCAAATTGCGTGAAATTCCCCCGCACGCCCACCTCAAAACTGTTGCTGGTCTCTGGCTCCAACTCAGGATTAGACAAGGTTTCATACTTGAAGAAAGGGCTGGTCAAGTTGGTGAAACCGCTGTTGATTTCGCTGTAGAGGGGGGCGCGAAATCCGCGTGCATACTGGCCATAAACTGATACTTCAGGGGTGGCCTCATAGCGCAGGGCAATGCGCGGCGAGAAGGCAGAAGAACTCAAATTTGCTGCCTGGGCACCGTTGCGCGAAAAGGCTTCATCGGGGTTGGTGGTGAGGTCGTAATAGTCAAACCGCAGGCCCGCGATAATCCCAAATCGACCGAAGTCAATTTCGTCCTGCAAATATGCGCCAAGGCGTAGGGTATTCCCATCGGGAAAGTCTTTGACAGGGAAAGTGTCTGGGGGAATGACGTTGGTGGATTGCCCGGTATTCAGGTTGGTTTCAGTGCGATCGCGGGGTCGCGAGTTAAAGGTATTCGATACATCCAGTCCGTAGGTCAAGCGATGGTCAACGCCTCCAGTGGAGAAGTCGCTGCGGAACTGCACCTCACCGCCGTAGCTCTCGGCGATGAATTCATTTTCGGTATTCCGCCGCACGGGCTGCCCTGGAAATGCCGAGCCCGAAGCCCGCGATTCTTCCAAAATTTCAGTGGTAGAAGCGTCTTGGTAAAAGAGCTGAACCCGAGCAAATTGCAGGAAAGAGGTGCTGTCGGGATTGTCGAATTCGTAGGCGGCGCTGATGCGGGTGCGATCGATCAAAATTTCCTCGGTTTCTGACAAATTCAGCCCTAATCCGAGGTTGCCGTCCGCCGCACGACGGCGGGTGCTGCGGTTGAAATCTTCGGCCAACAGGCTGACGCGACTAGTGGGGCTGAGGCGCTGCACAATATGCCCAAAGATGGTCGTGCCGGAGCGATCGATGGAATCCACAAACTCCGCCTCGGCAAAGGAATCGGCCTCGCGAGCATCGCGCCGACTGTAGACCAGCACCGCTTCGGTATTACCCAATCGACCAGCGATGCGGGCCACGGTGTCAAAGCCGCCCGTCGCTCCGGTAAATAGGGTCGAGACATCGCCCGCGTAGGTGTCATCGGGGCCGAGCAAATCCCCTGGCTCTAGGGAACGGTAGGACACCACCCCGCCGAGGGCGTCGCTGCCATAGAGGGTAGAGGCGGGGCCGCGCAGGATTTCGATCGCTTGCAGGGTAGCAAAATCCAC
Source organism: Leptolyngbyaceae cyanobacterium T60_A2020_046 (assembly GCA_015272155.1). Taxonomy (GTDB): domain Bacteria; phylum Cyanobacteriota; class Cyanobacteriia; order Phormidesmidales; family Phormidesmidaceae; genus JACYME01. The sequence continues at coordinate 28,333 of JACYME010000083.1, read as the reverse complement.
AAAGTCGCCGCGACCCAAGTTAAAGGGGCCGAACTGAAACCGCTCCGGCAGGCGAATATTATCGACCTGGAAAAGCACCCGATTGCCCTCAATGCCGCGAATATTCACGTCTTGCAGGCCGTAGCGCAGGTTGTCGCGGGCGGACACACCCGGCTCGTAGCGCAACAGGTCGCGCAGGTTCTGCATTTGGTAGAACTGCAAGTCTTCAAGGTCAAACACCGTGACCGTGGCGGGAAGCTGATCCACGCCGATGGGGGTGCGGGTGCCGGTGACGGTGATGCGCAGGGTGTCGCCGGTGAAGGCAGGCGGCTCAGCGTCGGGGGCTGCTTCGGGAGTTTGGGTGATTGCGTCGGAGTCAGCAGGCGGTTCTGGGGGCACAGCCCGTAGCACTTCGGCAGTGGTCGCAACGTTCTCCAGAGGCGCGACCCTGTCTTCCTGAGAGTTAATCTCGTCTGTCTGGCGCAAGCGGTCTGCTATTGTGTTGGGATTCACAGCCGTGCTTGAGATGCTGTGGGCTGGATGCTGCACTCCATCCGGGCTTTGGAACAGGATTTCGCCAGGTGCGTCTGTGGAAGTTGCGATCGCGCCCACATCGGCAGGAACATCTTCAGCGGCAGCAGATCCGCCAATTGGAAACACTAAAACTAGGGCGTTGAGTAGAACAATTCGCAATAAGAAAGCGCTCTTCATGGTGAAAAAGGGGGAGAGGGAACAGGGGTGTGAGGATGCAAAGCTGGGGGTGAGGTCGGCGAAACCGCCTACCCCACGGTGGGAGCCAATGCCGAAGCTGGAACGCTGGCGGCGAGGGGGCAAATCTGGAGCCCGACGGGCGTAGACACCAGGGCGACCTCGACCTCAAAGACGTCGCGCAGCAGGTCGGGGGTTAAGACGGCTGCTGTCTCGCCGATGGCCCACAGCCGTCCCTGGCGCAATAGGGCAAGGCGATCGCTATAGCGAGCTGCCAAGTTGATGTCGTGGAGCACGGTGATGATCGACAGCCCGCGCTGGCAATTCAGCCGTTTCAACAGTTCGAGGAGTTGAAGCTGGTAGTGAATGTCGAGGAAGGTGGTGGGCTCGTCGAGCAGCAACACCTGCGGATCCTGGGCTAGGGCCAAGGCGAGGAAGGCGCGTTGGCGTTCACCCCCCGACAAATCGCTGACGGGGCGATCGCGGTAGGCTTCCAGTTCCGTCCAGTGCAGCGCTGCTTCCACCTGTTGGCGTCCAGCATCGTCGAGATCCCACTGCCACCAAGGCTGGTGGGGCGATCGCCCCAGGCTCACCAGTTGATAGACCGTCAGCCCAGCAGGTAGGGTTTGCTGCTGGGGCAACAGCGCCAGTTGGCGGGCCATGGCCGTGGGCGGCAGGGTATGGATGTCGCGACCTGAAAGCAGCACCGTCCCCCGCTGCGGCTTGAGAACCCGACTTAGCAATCGCAATAGGGTTGACTTGCCAGACCCATTGGCCCCCACCAAGCTCAGCCATTCCCCTCGCTCAAGGTCAAGGGTGACGGCTTCGACAATGGGGCGATCGCCATAGCCACCGGAGAGATTGCGGGATTCTAGGGGCATGGCTACATCCCTCCCCGCAGTCGCCGCCGATGCAGCAACCCGATAAACACGGGCGCACCGAGCATCGCCGTCACCACGCCGACGGGCAACTCCACCGGGCCAGCGCGGGCAACCAAATCGGCTCCGGAGAGCACCAACGCTCCGCCCAGGGTGGAAAAGGGCAGCACAAGGCGATAGTCCGTGCCCACTAAAAGCCGCACGCCGTGGGGCACGATGAGGCCCACAAAGCCGACGAGTCCGGCAATGCTGACGGCTCCGGCGGCTAGGAGGGTGGCGATCGCCCCAATTAAAACCCGCGATCGCGTCAGAGACGTGCCGAGCCCCGTCGCCAGATCATCCCCCAAGCTCAGTAGGTTGACCTGACGAGCCAGCAGACACCCCGCGATCGCGGCCACCACCAACCCAGGGCCGACCAGCGTCACCTCCGTCCAGCCGCGCCCATTGAGGCTACCAATGAGCCAGTTCAGCGCCGCCTGAATTTGGCCATCGGGCGAGAGCAACAACAGCAGCGACTGCACCGCCCCAAACAGGGAACTGAAGGCCACGCCCCCCAGCACCAATCGCTCAACCGACAGTGTGGCGCCCGTGCGTGCCAGCAGGTAGACCATCACCGTGGTGATGACCGCCCCCAACCATGCGCCCAAGGGCACCCAAATTTGTACAAGGCCAACGCCCACCATGAGCACCACCATGAGGCCCGCCCCCGCCGAGATGCCCAGCAAAAACGGGCCCGCCAGCCCATTGCGCAACATCCCCTGAAGCAGCGCCCCCGCCAAGCCCAGCGCCCCGCCCACCAGCAGGGCCGCCAACACTCGGGGCAGCCGCAAATCCCACAGGATGGTTTGGTGAATGGCATCACCCTGGCGCAGCGCCGCCGCCAGTAGTTCTGACCCCGTTAGGGCTACGGAACCTTGGGTTAAAGAAAGAAAAATCACGATCGCCAGCCCCACGCACAACAGCCCCGCTGCCAAAAGGATGCGTTGGCGTTGGCCAAGGGGACGAGGCTGGAGCATCCGTGATCGCGCCGTCGTTATCATCACCGTTATCCACTGACACCACAGTCTTCATCGGGTGACGCAGGGCTAGGCCAAAGGCCAATCCCCCCCTTAGGGTGGCTTGCTCCCCCGGGTCAGAAACCCTTCAGAGCAGCACAAGGTGAGCACTGCGTCACACCGTCACAAAGCTTGAGTTCGCACACCCCACCCCTCGCCCCAGGCAACCCGGTGAATCCTTGGGTGACGACCAGGACCCGCGATCGCATTCCTGAGGTGCGGCACGAATGGCTGCGCAAACTATCTCTCTTAGCTGAACGTACGCTTATTGAAATCTAATGTCAAGTAAATTGGGCCAAAATTGGGAACCTTAATTAGGCGGCAAGGGTCTAGGCGCGCCGCAAAAGAGCCGTGCTGATGGGTCAAGTGTGGCTCCCTTCCTTGCCCATCCTCTCTAGGGGCAAGGTTTCTAGGCCAATTTATTTTTCCTGGAAAACCTGTTGGGGAGAACTACCAGAATGCGATCGCCTCGGAATGTCCCCATGCGAACAAAGCATTGTGCCGATCTGTCAGACTTGACCTTAGGAAATAGACCCCCTAAGCTTTGATGAGAATAAAACTCATCTTTAATGGGTATTGCTCTAGAAGTAATGATGATGGGGTTGTTAAGGTCATCAAGAAGCCACCGTTGGCGACTGATGCCGACCTGCCCGGAATGCCAAGCCCCTCGTACGGTCAAAGACGGCCACATCCATACGGGGAAACAACGCTATCTCTGCCGCCACTGCGGCGACCAGTTCGTCGAGCATCCAACGGATAAACGCATTGATCAGCCCACGCGAGAACTGATTGACCGGCTGTTGTTAGCGCGGATCTCGATGGCTGGTATCGCGCGAGCGGTGCAGGGGTCTGAGCCATGGCGCTTCAGGAGTATGTCAATGACAATGCGGCACAAACTGCGACTCGGGCTGAGGTAGCGCCCAAAAAAGGGGCCGTTCACCGTGCAGTGCGATGAACGCTGGTCGTTTGTGGATAACAAAGGCAATCAGCCGTGGGTGTGGCTCGCCCTAGATGCTGATACCGTCGAGATGATTGGGGCGCATGGTGGCCGTCGTGGGCGAGACAGCGCCCAGCAGCGCTGGCGATCGCTGCCGTCAGGTTATCGACAGGGCGCGGCCCTCGACACCGATGCCTGGGAGGCATATCAAGGGGGGACTGCCATCCAAACGGCATCGAGTGGTGTCTAAAGACAGTGGCAAACCTCGCGATATTGAGCGATGCAACTTTCCCCTTGGTCAGCGCGTCTTCCAGTTTGTGAGAAAGACGCCCAGGGCAACCAACTTCTCATCAAAGGACGCAACCCCTAGTTTCTCTTTGACGGCGCAGTTGAGGTGTTGAAAGACGTCCAGGTGAAATTGATTTCAAAGCACCTGCCACCCCAGCCACAACGAACACAGGCAGCATCCCCAAGGCTGGCATTGAGCTGATTAAGGAACTTACCATAAGACATGAAGGATACGCCACCGCCCTGCCCGATGGTCGCGCGGACTCCATCCACAGCTAGGGCGTACCCACCGTTGGCTATGACACCACCATCTACCCTGATGGCCGCAAAGTCAAACAGGGCGACATCATCACTCGCGCCCAAGCGGAGGAATACCTGGTGGATCACATCGAGCACTCCACCCGTGCCGCAATGGAGCGCATCCCCACCTGGAAGCAAATGAACAACCAGCGCAGCGCCCTCTATAGCTTTGCCTATAGCCTCGGTGCGGGGTTCTATGGCAGGGCAAACTTTCAGTCCATTACGCGGGTGTGTGACTTCCCCAGATCGCTGGCAAGATAAGGCCTAGGTCAAGGAGCAGTTTGTCAAATACCACAACCCCGGCACCTCGGCAGAGGTGGGGTTGCGCCGCCGCTAAGCCGAAGCTGACCTCTTCTGTTCATAGAGGCATCGGCAGGAAAATGCCCGCAGCACCTACGTTCAGCGCCCCTCACCCCAAGCGTGCCAGCGTCCTCTCGTTGCCACGCTTGGGGTAGTTTGCCAGGTCAAATCAGAACCCACAAGGCAGCAGTGGCGAGTCACGACCCTACTCATCCACCCCCCACTTTCAAGGCTCTGCCGCGTTACAGCGTCAGCGATTGAGGATCGGTTTCGATTAATTTCGCAAGGTCTTGCAGGAAGGCTGCTGCATCCGCACCGTAGATAATGCGGTGATCGCAGGTGATGTTGACCTGCATTTGCTTCTTGACACCCATCAGGCCATCCGCCGTCGCGACAACGGTGGGTCGGGCGGCCCCGATCGCGAGGATTGAGCCTTGACCCGACGGTAAAATCGCATCAAAGCGATCGACCCCAAACATCCCCAGGTTAGACAGCATAAAGGTGCCGGTGGAATATTCATCGGGCTGGAGTTGCTTGGCGCGCGATCGCTTCACCAAGTCCTGCCAAGTCCGCGACAGGGAATAGATATCCATCTGGTCTGCCCCACGCAACACTGGCGTAATGAGGCCACCGCCTTCCATTGCCACCGCCACAGAGACATTGATGCTGCCGTTGTACTGAATGCCCTGATCGGTATAGGTGGCATTGAGAATCGGGTACTTGGTGAGGGTCACCGCCACGGCCTTCGCCAGCAGCGCTGTCATCGTCACCCCCTTTGACTTGATCTGCTTATAAAGCTTATCCAGCGCGTCGGTGGTGATAGTGTACCCCACATGGAACGTCGGCACCGCCAGGCTCGCAGTCATGTTGCGCACCACCGCCTGTTGCAGGGTATTGAAGGGCACCACCTGACCGGGCACCGCAGGCACAGGCGTGGGTGTCGGCGCAGCGGGCGCGGGCGTGGGGGCTGCCACCGCCGCCGGAGCCGCGATGGTCGGAGCAGCAACAGGCGCAGCAGTTGGCGTCGGTGCTTTGCCTGCCGCACGCTCAATATCCTGAGCCACAATCCGCCCGTGGGGGCCACTGCCCTGAACGATCGCAAGGTCAACCTTGAGTTCCTTCGCCAGCTTGCGAGCCCGGGGCGATACCACCACGCGGCCACTGCCACCGCTCGCTCCATTTTGAGTAGGGGCCGGAGCCGCCGGTTCCGGCACAGCGGGTGCCGACGCAGGGGCACTCGCAGCAGCAGCAGATCCCCCTTGGCTCAGCTCAGCAGCCTTGGCCTTGGCGGCATCAATTTCGGCCTCGGTTTCTGCGAGCAGGGCGATTGCGTTACCAACTGGCGCGACATCGCCCGCTTCCACCACAATGGCTGCCAGATAGCCCTCATAGAAGGACTCCACATCCATGTCTGCCTTATCGGACTCAACGATGACGACGGTTTCGCCCTTTTCGACCTTATCTCCCGGAGACTTGACCCAAGAGACAATTTTGCCTTCGGTCATAGTCGAACTGAGGGCAGGCATGAAAACTTCGCGGATCATGGAGGATTCACTTCTGAGACGACAGACTGGACGGTGCTTGAGCCAAAAATCAAGCAACAACCCCTAATCTTATCCTGGAAAGATGCGCCCCACGATGCTTAACCCATGACTTCGGGCGGGATTTCTTTTGACCCCGAGCCGCCATGGTGATTTCACAGCCTATCCCCAAGCCAAACGGCCTGGACGCGATCGCACCCAAGCCGCAGCCCTGCATTGCTCAGTTCAGCCCGCAGTGCCTTACAGATCGCCGCGAATCTCCTCGATGACGCCATCGCGGAGCAAAATTTCCACCTGCATTCTGCGAATCAAGTTCTCGCCAACGGCCACATTAAAGAAGCTTTCCATCTGCCCCTGGTTAACTTCGGTGTTCAACTCTAGAGTTTGAACCTGCTGAAGCTGTTGTAACACCTGATTCTTTTGTTGCAGCAGCTTGCTCTTATCCTGGTTAAGTTTGTTTTGGGCACTGCTGATTTGCTGGGCAACAACCGGATCTGTCGAGTTGCCGCTTTGCTTTTGAATTTCAGCAACCATCCGCTGGCCTTGCATTTCAAGCTGTTGGAGATTGCTGTCAATTTGGTTGATTTGATTTTGAAGCTGCTTTTGGGCCTCCTCCTTCCAGAGGGGGGTCACAATTGCTTTGACGGTAATGGCCCGCTTGAGCAGCAGTTGAGATTGAGAAACGTCCATAAACCTTCAGTCGGATGGGGGACTCTATACACGCACTAATACGAACCTTGCATGGGATTGACCGGGATACAAGGCTTCTTTAAGGGATTCGCAAGATTCTCACGAAGCCCCCAGTCTAGGCAAACATCCCGTCAATCATATCGCGATAGCGTTCGTACACGACCGGACGACGAATCTTTAGGGTTTGTGTCATCATGCCGTTCTCAATGGAGAAGGGCTCCAGGATGAGTTGGAAGGGGCCGATGCGATCGTCGGGGCGATAGCCGGGGCGATCCTTCACCTGGGTATTCAGCTCTTGGCGGTACAGCTTTTGGATGACCTCATCCTCAAGGGTGATGGGCTGGCCGCTGGCAGTGGTTTCGGGTTCTTGATTGGGAACATGCAGGGCGTAGTTTTGGTTTGCGGCCCACAGGCTCAAGGCGTCGAGGTTGGGCACAATCAACGCGCCGAGCGATCGCTGGTCTTGCCCCACCAGCATGATCTGGTCAATGTAGGGGCTGCGCACACAGGCATCTTCAATGGGCTGCGGCTCGATGTTTTCGCCATTGGTCAGCACGATGGTGTCCTTGGCGCGGCCCGTGAGCACGATGTTGGCATCCCGCGTCAGCCAGCCCAAATCGCCCGTATCAAACCAGCCTTCGGGATCGATTACCTTCTGCGTTGCTTCTGGATTTTTGTAATAGCCCTGCATCACTTGGGGGCCACGGGCCAGCACTAGCCCCTTTTTCCCTTGGGGGAGAGGACGGCCCGTTTCTAACTCCACGATTTTGAATTCGGTGCCAGGAATGGGCTGCCCCGACGCCCCGCGTAGGTTGCGCCAATAGCGCCGAGCCGAGAGTACGGGTGAGGTTTCCGTGAGGCCGTAGCCCACCAGTACCGGCACCTTTACCATTTCAAAGAACAGATCGATGTGGCGCGCCAGAGAGCCGCCGCCGCTGATGAGCTGCTTGACGTGGCCCCCAGTGGCTTCTCGCACCTTTTTGTAAACCAGGGCTTCGGCCAAGGCATGACCGGGCCAAAAGCCCCAAGACAATAGCCACGAACCCAACCGTCGCAGAGCGATCGCGTCGGGATGGTCGAGACTCAGCGCCTGGGCGGTGCGCTGATTTTGCACAAACTTTTTGCTAAACCACATTAGCACCGCAATCAGCCGTTGTTTGCTGGCGGGTTGCTCGCGAAAGTTCTTCTGCACCCCTTCGTAGATGGACTCCCACAGGCGCGGCACTCCGACCATGTAGTGGGGCTTCACCGTACGAAAGTCGGCTTTGATGTGGCGAATGCTGGTGTAGGTTTGGGTGCAGCCCTGGGAATAGAGGAAGTATTCTGCCGTGCGCCCAAAGGTGTGCCAGGTGGGCAACAAACCCAGGACGCGATCGCCCGGTTGGGGTTGCACCACCGCCCCGAGAGTATTGATCTGATGCAGCAAATTGGCGTGGGTGATCATCACCCCTTTGGGTTTACCCGTGGTGCCCGAGGTGTAGATCAGCGTCGCGAGATCCGATGACTTCACCGATACCGGAGCCAAGGTGCCCGATTTCCCCAGATCCAGAAGTTGGCTAAAGTTGAGCATTTTGACAGGGCTGTCGCTGGGCACCGCCTCATCCGACAGCAGAATCACCGCCCGTAGGCCCAGGGGTTGCAGGCGATCGCGCAGCCGCTGCCAGAGCTTCAGGTCTTGCACCACCAGTACCGTACTGTCGCTGTGCTCCGCGATATAGCAGAGTTCCTCCGTTTCGGCTTGGGCACTGCGTACCGCGTTGACGCCGCCCGCCGTCATAATGCCCTGGTCTGCCACAAACCAGCGCGGGCTATTGTCCGCAAACAGCGCCACATGGCATCGGGCCGGAATGCCCAGGGATTGCAGCCCGATGGCGAATTGTTGAATCTGTTCCACCAGTTGGCGATAGGTCAACGTGATCGATGGGGTTCCGTGGGGATCGTGCATCGCTGGTTGATCGCCGTAGTTGCTGGCGATAATTGGCCAAATTTCTGCGATCGACTGCACCGCAAACGTTTTTACGGCGGCAATGCCAGCGCGATCGCGCTGATTGAGCGTGGCAATCACCTGAGGCGCAAACTGGTTCATTGGGCAGGGCTCACAATAACGGGGGCACCGGGTCAATCGTACCGCAGCACACCATTAACCCTAACCACCCCGTTGTTGATGTCTTGAGAAGATGAGGACACAATAGAAATTGACTGGAACCCACGGGGTTAGCTGGCAGCATTGCCAGCGTTGCGAGCAGCGAATTTCTCGCATTGCGTTGTGCTCAGCGTGGGCTGGGAATTCGTTGCTCGTTTCTTCATGGCGTATTGATGACGTAAAAGGATAACGATGCCAAAGGCCATTTGGAATGGGGTTGTTGTCGCAGAGAGCGATCGCTGCGAAGTTGTGGAAGGCAATCAATACTTTCCGCCCGATGCCATCCACGCGGAATACTTCCAGCCCAGCGACACCCACACCGTCTGCCCCTGGAAAGGCACCGCCAGCTACTACACCCTCTCAGTCGAGGGCAAAACTAACCCCGATGCCGCCTGGTATTACCCCGACCCCAAGCCCGCTGCCAACAACATCAAGGGCTACATTGCCTTTTGGCGCGGCGTTAAAGTCGAAGTTTGAAGCTGAGCCGCAAAACCTTCACTCCTACCCTTGGCGCAGCAGCCGAGGGCTGTTGATTGACCCTGCGTTGAACCCCAATCGATTAAAACAGCGGCGATGACAGCGGATATTGTGGTCATTGGCAGCGGCGTGGGTGGGTTGGGCTGCGGAGCCCTGCTGGCCCGCTATGGCCTGCGCGTGGTGGTGTGCGAAAGCCACACCATTCCAGGCGGAGCCGCCCACGGCTTTCAGCGCCAGGGTTTTCACTTCGATTCTGGGCCATCGCTGTATTCGGGCTTGTCCTATCGTCCGTCGAATAATCCCCTCAGCCAGGTGCTCGACGCGATCGCGGAGCCTGTGGACTGGCTCACCTACGACACCTGGGGCTGCTGCTTACCCGAGGGCACCTTTGATACCCAGGTCGGTGCTGAGCAGTTTTGCACCGTGCTAGAACGGCTGCGCGGGCCAGCGGCGGTAGCGGAATGGCAACGCTTGCAAGCGATGATGCGCCCCTATGGTGAGGCGGCGATCGCGCTGCCCCCGGCGGCCCTACGGGCAGATTGGGGAGCCGTGCAAACAGCGGCCCCCTTTGCCGGTCGTCTGCTGCCCCACGCGCTGCGGGTGGCACGTCTTACTGGCCCCTTCCAGTCTTTGATGGATGAGGTAGTGCGTGATCCGTTCATCCGCAACTGGCTGGATCTGCTGTGCTTTTTGCTGTCGGGGTTGCCCGCCGCAGGCACCAGTGCCGCCGAAATGGCCTTCATGTTTGCGGATTGGTATCGACCCGGCGTGGTGCTGGACTATCCCAAAGGGGGCAGTGCGGCGCTGGTGTCGGCACTGGTGCAGGGGCTCGAAAAATTTGGCGGCACGCTGCGCCTGGGAGCCCACGTCGCGCAAGTGATAGTGAAGGGCGATCGCGCGGTGGGTGTGCGCCTCCGCACCGGGGAAGAAATTTTGGCTCGCCGGGCGGTCATTTCCAATGCCTCGGTGTGGGACACGCTGCCGCTGTTGCCTGCCGGATCTGTGCCCGAGCAGTGGCGATCGCAGCGGCAACAAACCCCTGCCTGCGACAGTTTCATGCACCTTCACCTCGGGATTGATGCCACGGGCCTATCGCCAGATCTGGCCTGTCACCACATCGTGGTGCAGGACTGGGCAGCGGGGGTGACCGCACCCCAAAACGTGATTCTGATTTCCATTCCCTCCATCCTCGATCCGGGCCTTGCACCGCCCGGCAAGCATGTCATCCACGTCTATACGCCAGGGAATGAACCCTATGCCCTCTGGCAGGGGCTCGATCGCCGCAGCCCTGAATATGCGGAATTCAAGCATCAGCGATCGGCGGCGCTGTGGGCAGCCCTAGCGCGGGTGATTCCCGATGTACGCGATCGTGTGGAAGTTAGCTTGGTCGGCACGCCCCTCACCCACGAGCGGTTCTTGCGCCGCTATCGCGGTAGCTATGGCCCCGCGATCGCAGCGGGCAAAGCCCTGTTCCCCGGTCCCAAAACCCCCCTCAACGGCCTGCTGTGCTGCGGCGACTCCACCTTCCCCGGCATTGGGCTGCCTGCGGTGGCCGCCAGCAGTTGGCTCACGGCCAACACCCTAGTATCGGTGGATCAGCACCGGGCACTGCTGCGGCAAATTGGAATCGGGTAAGGGTGAATGGGATGAGCGTAGAAGGGTGGGAGGACTCTTGCCCTACTGCATCGATGCGCTAACAAGGATTAGCTGCGGCGGAGGCGATCGAGTTCTTGCTGGAGGTCGGCAAGTTCCTGACGGAGACGATCAATATCGCTGGGCGCAGGGTCAACGGGAACGGAACCATTGGCGGGCGATCGCCGATAGTTGCCCTGGCGAATCTGCTGATACTCCTCATGGTGTGCCCACGCCTTCAGATGGTGAACCCGATCAACGGGGAAGGGATGGCTGAGCATCGGCCCCTGTCCACCGTTGTACAGCAGAAACTTATAGATTTGGCTGAGCCCATCTTCATCCAGATTTTGGTAAGCGTCGGCCTGGCGCTCAAAGGCATCAAGATTCAGCTCGTGGGCAAAGCGACTGCTGCCACCCGCCACCCGCATCATCGTTTGGCTCACCAGTCGCCAGTCATCCGTCGCCAGCAGTGCCGCGCGATCGGCAGATAGCTCAGCCATGCGCCGCCATTCGTAGAAGGCATAGATCAGCCCGCTGCCCACAACGTTGCCAATGCCAAAGGTGAGTTCCCCAATCACGCTGGCCGTGCTCATGGCCCACAGTGCCATCTGCGTCAGGGTGGTGTGCCCACACTTCACATGCCCCAGTTCATGGGCGATGACAGTGTAAACCTCGTCATCACTCAACAAATCGAGCAAGCCCGTATTGACCACCACACAGGGATGCTCTTCCCCGATGGAATAGCTGTTCACCGTTGGGTTTTGGGCGACAAAGAGAGACGGCTCGGGGGAAAGGTCGAGAGCCCGCACCGCCCGCCGAAACTGCTGGTAGAGCGTGGAATACTGCTGCGGCCCCACCTGAACGGCGTTGCCCATCAGCGAAACATACTGGGGGCGCTCGTACATGAATTCGACAAACTTGCGCGCCACAAGGTCAAAGCCGGGAACGCTACGCAGCGCTTCTTCGGCTTGCTGATCGAGGGGGTGACGAAAGGCGTCGCGGGTCAGGCCAGGATAGTCGGGCATGGGGTCACGGTTGAAACAATGCAGGGTAAAGCGGGAGCAGACTTGTGTTTAGTCTAATATCAAGTCCGGTTGCTTACCCATAAATAGAGTTCCTGGAACCTTTACAGAGTTGGCATCGTTATTGCGGGGATTAGCAGGACTTCATATAATACGTTGCTTCGAGACTCGGCAGGATATGGCGACAAACGGGAGCCCAGCAAGTTCAGACTTTGAGAGCCGCCACAGAGATGATGATGACAGGATAGTGAGGGTTCACGGCTCACGATTCGGTCAGGCTCAGGGTGGCGTCCTTCAATCCGGATTAAGGAGACTTCCGCCACGGGGGACTAGAGGTCGAGTCCCAAAATCGGAACATCGCAGGGGTGCTCAATCTCGTATTGATAGTTGACGTGGGACAAACTCTCGGGCGGGAGGGTGAGCGACCACTGGCAAACGCCGTCTTGGCTGAGGGTGGTGACAGGTTCGGCCTTGACCAGACTAATGCGGATGCGATCGCTGCGACTGACGGGTACCTGTTCCCACACCGTCATTTCCACCGCATGGGGGAGTGGATTGCGCAAACTCAGACGATAGGCCCACACATCCCGACAAGGATCGCTAGTGTTATTGTCACGCAGAGCCAGCTCTCGGCGAATGGAGAGCCGTTCATCTAGCCCCAGACTCAGTTGGAAAGATTGCCCCGGTGCCACGTAGTCAAACCGTTCTTGCCCTACGTAACCGCCCGCCCGGAAGAGGTGAGCCGTGCCGGGTAACAACGGCAACCCATCGGCGGGGTTTGTGAGGCTGGCCTGCAGGTAAGGCGCATCACAGCGCTGGGGCAGGGCCACGTAGGTCAACTGACTGGCAAAGGGCACCTGGGCTACCGTGACGCGGTGGGGCTTGCCATCGCTCAAAATGGTGGCGGGCTCGGGCACGATAAAGGTCACAACCGCCGTTGCCGCGCTGACAGAAAAGCCGTTGTGCTGCACCTCTACATTCGGCGGTGGCACCTCGCTGCCCGGCACTGCCCCGAGCATTCGATAGGTATCATCCAAAATGGGGCTGCGCAGGCGCTCCTTAGCGTTCTGAATTTGGGCGCTTTGGCGCGGCAGGTTGACGTACCACGCTTCGGGCTGCGGCAGTGTGGGGCTTTTGTCGGGGGCGGCGGTCGAGAGGCGCAGTTTTACGGTGTCCCAGGTTTCGCCCGTGCGCTGCTGCACTTGGGCCAAATAATCAAGCTGGAGGCTGTCGGGGGTGGTGTCGAGCCGCACATGGTAGAGGGGGTGCCAACTGGCTTGGCTGACGCCGTAGGTGATGTCGATCGCGAGGGAGCCTGCTTTGAGCACCCGCAGGGGAATGAGAACCTGATAGCCCGGCTCGGGAACTTGATTTTGGCTGAGCTGCAACTGTTGGCGCGCTTCTTGAAGCTGATGATTGAGGGATTGCTTGAGGCGTTCTTGCTGGGCGATCGCGTGGGTGAGTTCTTGGTATTGCGCATCAAAAAACTTGAGCCAGGCATCTATCTGGGGCAGGCTGACCTGCTGTTGGGCGAGCCCGTGGGCAAAGCTGCGCGAGGTGCGATCGGCCAAGGATTCTAAAAACTGGCGCTTAATGCCAAGGGTGGCGAGGTGATCTTTGGCGTCGCGAAACTGCGCTTCGAGGTCACGAACGTGCTGAACAAGGGATTCTTCCGCTGTGCTGTCGAGCAGGGCAGGGGCGATGATTTCGACACTCAGCCCCTCTAGAACTACGGTGGCGCTGCCGGTTTGATGCGCCTGCACGCTTTGGGGCAAGAGAGTGGCGGGGAGGTCGGCGATCGCCAGATGGGTGTCGGCCTCGGTCACCTCAACGGTGCCCTGGCGCGTGACCCGGGCCTGTTCTGGATATACGGTGACTGCAACAATGTTGGTTTCCACAACTCGGGCTTGCACCGAACACAGCAGGTCAGTCTTGGACACAGGAAACTCCGACATTAATTTCGAGGGCACGTGCCTTTAACACTACAGGGAGTCTCCGGTTTTGAGACCCAGGGGCAGACACCCCAATCCGTCTAGTGCTGCACGGGGTTGTGTGTTGCCGTCCCTTTAGGGGAAAGGTCGTTTCAGGCACACCATGACATAACGCTGTGAGGCAAGGCTCCGCCGCTCTTTCACCGATTGAGGATGGGAGAGCTCTCCACACGCTGCACCCGCATGGTCGAGCAGTCTGACCACAAATAACACCCTGGTCACTGTATCCAAAGGATACGATCGCTAATCGTTCAGCATCGGAGGGGCGATCGCGCAAAAAATACGACCCGATCCCCGCGTTGAACTACCTATCTCTACAGAGAAGGCAGCAATTTACCCGAAGGTTTCCGGCAAGAATTTTTGAAGCGGCTTGCTCACGTCCCAGGGTTTACCCAAAGGCACGAGAAATCCCCGGTTTCTGTCGATAAACAATTGGCCAGACGTTCACGACGCAGAAACCGGGGATGTTAGTGGGCGACACCAGCGCAGTACAGCGTTGCCGCAACGATCGCTAGGGGGCCACAACCTTGAGGTGAGGGTGCTTGACCTGATCCAGGAGCGATCGTAGGCGATCGCCCTCGATCACCTCGTCCTCCAGCAATTCAGTGGCAATGGTTTCCAGCAGGTCACGGTTTTCGCGCAGAATGTCGAGCGCCCGCTGACGCCCCCCCTCCACCAGCTCCTTCACTTCCTCATCAATGGCCCGCGCCGTGTCTTCGCTCACCATGCGGCGGGCGTTCGGCATGGTGCCATTGTCCAAAAAACTAGAAGTCCGGCGATCGTAGGCCAGCGGCCCCAGCACCTTGCTCATGCCATAGGTGGTGACCATTTGTTCCGCGAGGTCAGTAGCTCGCTGGAGGTCATTGGATGCGCCGGTGGTAACGCTGCCAAAGACCAGCTCTTCGGCGGCGCGGCCCCCCAGCAGGGTAGCGATCTGGCCCTTCAGCTCTGCTTCATCCCGCAGAAAACGTTCCTCCGTCGGCAGTTGCAGGGTGTAGCCCAGGGCCGCCATGCCGCGCGGGACGATGGAAATTTTTTCGACGCGATCGCTGCCCGGCATCATGGCCCCGACGATCGCGTGGCCAACCTCGTGGTAGGCGACGATCTTTTTCTCGCGATCGCTGAGCACCCGATTCTTCTTCTCCAGCCCTGCCATCACCCGCTCAATCGCTTCGGCAAAATCCTCAGATTCCACCGCCGCACGATTATTGCGCGCCGCCAACAGCGCCGCCTCATTTACCAAATTGGCCAAGTCGGCCCCAGCAAAACCGGGGGTGCGCATGGCAATGGTCTTGAGATCCACCGCCGGACTGAGCTTGACCTTTTGGGCGTGGATTTTGAGAATGGCCTCGCGACCTTTCACATCGGGGCGATCGACTAATACCTGACGGTCAAAGCGACCGGGGCGCAACAGTGCCGGGTCAAGCGTTTCAGGTCGGTTTGTGGCCGCCAGCACAATCACCGTGGCGTCCCCGGCATTGAACCCGTCCATTTCCGTCAGCAACTGGTTGAGGGTTTGCTCGCGCTCGTCATTGCCGCCATAGAAACCGCCACTGCTGCGCGATTTTCCGATCGCGTCCAATTCGTCAATAAACACGATGCACGGCGCTTGCTTTTTGGCCTGCTCAAACAGGTCGCGCACCCGCGACGAACCGACCCCCACAAACAGCTCAATAAATTCTGAACCCGAAATGCTGAAGAATGGCACCCCCGCCTCCCCCGCCACGGCCTTGGCAAGCAGGGTTTTCCCCGTTCCGGGCGGCCCCACGAGCAGCACCCCCTTGGGAATTTTGGCCCCAAGCTGAGTAAAGCGACGGGGCGTTTTCAAGAAATCGACAATTTCGACCAACTCAGTCTTGGCCTCTTCCACTCCGGCCACATCCGCAAAGGTGACCCGGGTGGCTTCATCTTCGACATAGACCCGAGCGCGGCTCTTGCCAATGGACAGCGCCCCTTGGGGGCCAGCCCCGCCACTGCGGGTGAGAAAAAAGCGCCACACCGCCACAAAAATCAGCGGCGGCACCACCCAGCCCAGCAACCGCCCAATCCACTGATTTTGGGCCGGGGGCACAGCGGCAAATTCCACCCCGTTTTCTTCCAACAGCTTGGGCAGGTTGAGATCAAAAATTGGTGTGGTGATGTAGACTTGCCCCGGCTGACCTGCCTCATCTCGCACCTGATAGCGAATTTCGTCTTGACCGACGAAGGCCCACAGCACCTCATGTTCCTGAACCTGGTGAATAAACATGCTGTAGGGCTCGCGAGGAATGGGCGAGCCAAACAGGTTTGGAAACAGCAGGTTGATGAGCAAAAAGCCGCTGGAGATCAGAAACAGTAGGTTAATGATCTGTCGCGATCGCGGGGGTTGGGGATCTTGCTTCACTGGCATGGGTAAATACCTCTAACGCTGGGGTCAACGGACATAGACGGCAGCACCGCCCTCAAACCATCCGGCAGACTCAGGATGCAAGCAGCCAGTTGGATTGTACTATTCTCAAGGGGTGAAAGTGCGAAGAGAGTGGGGGCGATCGCCCTAAACTCCCTTTATTGCTTGGCCAGAGAAGCCGCTTGGCCAGAGAGGCGGCTTGGGCAGAAGGCGCGATCGCGTCCAGAGGCAATTCACCTAGCGCGCCGATACGTCGATCACGGGGCCGGTTTCTGCCTCTGCCCCCGGCGATTTGCGAATGCGCTCCGTCACTAACTGGGTGAGTTCACTTATCAACAGCGCCGCCAGCAGGCTATCGTCTACCCAGCCCAAAATTGGAAACACATCCGGCCAAAGATCCACCGGGCTGAACCAGTAGAGCAGCGTGGCTCCAATCACCAGCCAGCGGTAGCGGTGGTGGCGAATGAGGCGACGATAGCCTTGGTAAAACGCCTGGGTGAGATACTTCATGAAGTTCCTCGAAATGGTTGCATGGTATTCATCATGGCGAAGGGCGCATCGTCTCCCCAGGGCAGAAACCGCCCTCACCCAGTCGCAAATGCCGAAAGCCGAGAGGTTGTAAGGGTGAAAGCCGAACGGCACCCGAACCCGCCATCTCCGCTGCGATCGCCCCTCGCGATCGCCCTCTTGGGCGGCCTCTTGATGGGGCTGTGTCCCGAACCGATTCGGGCGTGGCCCTTGGCCTGGGTTGCCCTCGCGCCGTTGTGGAACGTGATCACTGCGCCATCTTCCCACTGGCGACCGGGCTGGGCCTTTCGCCTCGGGTTGGTGTGGAGCCTGACGTACCACGGCATCGTGCTGTCGTGGATTACGGCCCTCCATCCCCTGACCTGGATGGGTGTTCCTTGGTTGGGTAGCGTTGCGATCGCCCTCTTTGCCTGGGCCTTTATCACCGGGCTCGGCGGCGTCACCTTTGGCCTGTGGGCGGTACTGCTGCGCGGAGTAGCGGTGCGCTTGCCCGTGTCACCCCTGGGCCGCATCGTCATCGGCACGGCGCTGTGGTGTGCCCTAGAGACGATTCTGAGTTGGGGGCCGCTGTATTGGCCATCCCTGTCCTTTACCCAAAGCCCTCACAACGGCTGGATTTTGCACCTGGGTCAGGGGTCTGGGCCAATGGCCGTGACGGCAGCGATCGTAGCAGTCAACGGCTGCTGGGCCGAAGCCTACCGCGCCCTGCGCCCCCGCCCCGCGTCGGGGGCTTCGCGTCAACCCGTGGCATGGCAGCTTGGAGCCCTGGGCATCGCGCTGTTAGTGGGCCTGCATGGGCTGGGCCTGGGGTTACAAGCCCACCAAGCCGCTGATGATTCGGGCCAAGCCCTGCGCATTGGGCTCATTCAAGGCAATATTCCCACCCGCGAAAAGCTGACGCCAGCGGGGGTGCGGCAAGCCCTTGAGCGATACACCGAGGGCTATCGGGCCTTGGTGGGGGCCGGAGCCGATGCCGTGCTAACGCCCGAGGGCGCGATTCCTGAAATTTGGCATCGTCGGTACCAGAGCAACAGCCCCCTCTATCGCAGGGTGATTGAGGAAGGCGTGCCCCTCTGGTTGGGCACCTTTCGCCCCACAGCGGATCTCGCCGCCAGAAGTCTCACCCAGAGCCTCGTCACGCTGGACGCTACGGGGCAGGTGATCAGCCAATATAACAAGGTGAAACTCGTGCCCCTAGGGGAATATATTCCCTTCCAGGCGGTGTTGGGTGGCCTGATTTCGCGGCTGTCCCCCATTGAGGGCAGCCTCAGCCCCGGCACGATGGATCAGGTTTTTGAGACGCCCTTTGGCATCGCGATCGCGGGTATTTGCTACGAATCGGCCTACAGCGAACTGTTTCGGCGACAGGCCGCAGCAGGGGGCGAATGGATCATGACCGCTTCCAATAACGATCCTTACCCGCCGCGCATGATGCGCCAGCACCACGCCCAGGATGTGATGCGCGCCATTGAGAGCGATCGCTGGGCGGCCCGCGTCACCAATACCGGCATTTCCGGCATCGTCACTCCCCAAGGCAAAACTCGCTGGCTGTCTGAGCCCAACCAAACTGTCACCCATCTGGCGACGATTTACCGCCGCCAAACCCGCACCCTCTATGTGCGCTGGGGGGACTGGCTGACGCCGCTGCTTCTGGGTAGCAGTGGAATTATCGGACGACGCGCGGCGGCAAAACGGCGCGATCGCACACTTGGGGAATAGTGCTGTGGGGCGATCGCCTGTCCATAATTACCGTAGGCTGCGCCGAACAACAGGCTTGGCGTTTCCGAAAAATCATGGCTATAGTGGAACCAAAATCTACCAGCCACGTCTTAAGAGGGTTTGATGTTACATGGAGTCATGCAGAGAGACGGGGCACCACGCTCAGGGTATGTTCGAGATTCCCTTCGACCCTGTGGATTATGAGCTCGGTTCAAGCCCTAAACGCTGACTATATTGTCTGTTATCGCATGACCCGCGAGCCTAGGGCTGTGCGCTTGAAGCTTTGGGAACCTTCACCCTCCCACGCTGATGCACCCCAACCTTATCTATATGCGGTGAATTATTCCTTCCGGACTTTGACGGCAGCCGAACAATTTTTGCGTGAGTTTTTGCTGGTGAATGGCGCATTTGATGTGCCCGATCATAGTTTCCCCACAGAGGGCGCGATCGCGATTCTTCCCTTCCCCACATGGAACAGTGCAGAAAGTTGACGGGCGATCGTGGACTTTTTGCAGCAGGAATACGGCTTAACCCTGAACTAACCTGAGTTCGAGTTTAAGCTTTGCTGCCCATCTGCCAGAAAATAAATTCCCTGGCTCAAGCCCATGTCCGTTAAAGCGGACTGAAGACTCGGGCAAGAGGGGGGATGAGCAGTCCACTTTCAATGGACTTGAGCCTGTTAGCCGTGAATTTTGAGTTCCTGGCGAGGTAGTGCAAGCGATGCTTCTCAATGGGTTGGGCATGGGTTGACGGCGCGGGAGCAAAGGGGTTGGGTGGTTGGTGTCATCCTCGCTGGGGAGCAAGTCGCGATCGCCCCTTAATGCGTGCTTATTCCAGCGTTACGGACTGCATAACCCAAGCTTTATAAGATTTGCCCCGTAAGGGTTTCAGCAATTTCCCAAAGCGTCGCGGAGAAATTGAGCGCCCTGTCATGTTCCAACATCATTCAACGACTCTGGCCGGATTCCTAAACTCCCGCGACAGAGAAGAGTAGAGAGGAGCGCATCGTTTCATGGGTAACAAGTACAGCCTGCGGCAAAAGTACGCCCGCCTCATGCAGGGCGCAGTCCACAATGACGGAGGTGAGCACGGCGACGAGCCAATGTGCAACCACTCCAATAATCCTGTTTTTGCCGATATTCTGCACCGCCGTTTGCAGCGGCGTCAGATGCTCAAGGGCAGCCTTGCCCTGGCGGTCACGTCAATGTTTGCAGCGCCCGCCATCAGCACGCTACGAACTCGCCCCGCTGCGGCCCAAAGCACCCTGCTGGGCTTCAAGGCGATTCCCGTCAGCGAGGCCGACACGGTCGTTGTGCCCGAAGGCTACACAGCACGCACCCTAATGCCTTGGGGTGAGCCTATCACAGGCGACTACCCAGCGTATCGCCTAGACAATACCGGGACTGAGCAGGGGATGCAGGTGGGCATGCACCACGATGGAATGCATTTTTTCCCGATTGAAGGGCGATCGCCCTACGAAGGCAGCTCCGACGATGGCCTCTTGGTGATGAACCATGAGTACGTCGAGCCGCGCTACATGCATCAATCTGCAATGGGGATGGCGCTCTCCAGCGATCAAGTGCCCATGCAGGGCAACACCCGCGCCGCAGACGAAGTGCTGAAGGAGGTCAATGCCCACGGCGTCTCGATCGCCCATATTCGCAAACAGGCCGATGGCACTTGGGCCGTGCAGCGCAATGCTCTCAACCGTCGCGTCACAGGTCTGACGCCGATGGAACTCCGGGGGCCAGTGCGGGGCAGCAACCTGGTGCGCACCAAGTACAGCCCGGACGGCACCCGCACCCGAGGCACCCTCAACAACTGCGCCCACGGCGTCACCCCTTGGAATACCTACCTGGCAGCAGAGGAAAACTGGGCCGGGTACTTTGTGAATAAAGACACGACCACCAACGCCCAGGGCGAAACGGTGCCCAACCTGCCCCGCGAACATGCCCGCTATGGCGTGGCGACCAGCCAATCGCGCTATGGCTGGGAGTTGGCGGACACTGGGGCTGATGAGTATGTGCGCTTTGATGCGTCTACCAAGGCAAATCGGGCGATCGCAGATTACCGCAATGAGCCCAACACCTTTGGCTGGGTGGTCGAGATTGACCCCTTCAACCCCAACAGCACCCCCATCAAACACACTGCCCTGGGTCGCTTTGCCCACGAAGGTGTTGTTTTCCAACCCCCAATAGAAGGGCAACCCATCGTCTGCTACTCCGGCGACGATGCCCGCTTTGAGTACATCTACAAGTACGTTTCGACCCAGCCCTATCATCAGGCCAGCGCCAGCGGTGAGCTGCTAGATAACGGCACCTTGTATGTCGCCAAATTCAACGACGACGGTAGCGGCGAATGGCTGACCCTCCAGTTTGGGCAAAACGGCCTCACTCCGGCCAACGGCTTCTTTAGCCAAGCCGACGTGTTGGTGAATACCCGCACGGCAGCGGACTTTGTCGGTGCCACCAAGATGGATCGCCCGGAATGGGGAGCTGTGGATCCCGAAACGCGGGAAGTGTACTTTACCCTGACCAACAACACCCGCCGCACCACCGAGCAGGTTGACGCCGCCAACCCCCGCCCCGAAAATCGCTGGGGCCAAATCGTTCGATGGATGGAGGCGGGCAACAATCCCACAGCCACGCGCTTCCAGTGGGATCTGTTTGTATTGGCTGGCCCTGAAGACGATAGCCAAAAGCTGTCGGGTCAGGCGTTGGATGCTGACAACATTTTTGCGTCTCCCGACGGGTTGTGGATTGACGGCGATCGCCTCCTGTGGATTCAAACCGATATTGGTGAAAGCGAACAGAATAAAGGGGACTTTGCCCAGTTTGGCAATAACCAAATGCTCGCCGCCAACCCCATGACGGGCGAAATCCGCCGCTTTTTGACTGGCCCCATCGGTCAAGAAATCACGGGCGTAATCACCACGCCAGACAAGCGCACGATGTTTATCAACGTGCAGCACCCCGGTGCAACCACCACCGATGCGGAGTTTGCCGCTGGGAACTTCAAATCGCGCTGGCCGGATCAAAGCCCAGCAATGCCTCCCCGGTCGGCAACGGTGGTGATCACCAAGAATGATGGCGGCATCATCGGCAGCTAGGTCGTGCGATCGCTGGGTTCTGGTTTCAATCCGCTGAAACTGGGACATGGCTTCGCATGAGGATAGGCTCAATACCGCTACGTGCCCCAGCCTGTGTTGCGTGATCCGCAGCACAGGCTTTTTGCATGGAGAAGGGTGTCAGCTTAGGCGTAATCCAGATCACAGGCTGGGCGATCGCCCGTCACGGTCACGGTATGCGGCCATCACGGAACGTCTTCCGGGAAATCACGGAAAACCGCCCAATCGCATCACTGAATTTCCCGCCCGATTCCCAGATGATGCAAGGGTTAGGTTTATGATGTGTTTTCCCTATGATGACAACCACTACTCCTCGCCCCGCGTCCCGCGCTGACTATGTGAAGCAAATTGGCGTGGTCTATTGGTACAAGCTGATGCAGTTGGGGGTACCCCAAGATACCGCCCGCAAAATCGCTGCCGCGATCGCGAAGTTTGATGCCGTCCAACGCCCACCTTCCCCAGAGCAGCAAGCCTTGATTTCAGAATTTAGCGTGGCGGTGTGCCGCGCCCAGCTCTGGCGTCGGCAGCTTTTGCGATGAGGCGACGCGCTCCAGACATGAGCCCGCCTACCCGCAGCGGTAGGTCTGGCACGAGCTAGACCCACCAGCCGAGGGTCATGCCCGCCAGCAGGATGAAGCCAAGCACTACGTTTTGCTGAAAGAGCTGACCGTAGAGTTTGGGCGGTGGGTTATAGAGGCTGAGCTGGTAGCTTTGGCGCGACCACAGGCCGATCGCGATCGCGAGGGATATCCAGTAAGTCAGGCCCAGCCCCATCACCAGCCCCACGAGGCCGAGCAGAATCGCCGTGCCGAGGAAGAAGAGGGCGATCGCGGTGGGCGTTTGTTTGCCAAAGAACCGAGCACTGGAGTTGATCCCCAACCGTTCATCAAATTCGCGATCGGGAATGGCGTAGACCGTATCGAACCCCAGCGTCCACAGCAGCACTGCGCCCCACAGAAGCCACGCCGCCAGCTCGAGCCCGCCCGTCACTGCGCTCCAGGGAATCAGCACCGCAAAGCCCCACGCGATCGCCAGCACCAACTGCGGCACCGGAAACACCCGCTTCGCCAGGGGATAGGCCACAATCACTGGCACCGCTGCCACGCACAGCCAATAGCTGAAGGGGGTGAGATAGCGCGACAGGCCATAGGCACAGAGAAAGGCCACGATCGCAAGGGCGATCGCCACCCACACCGAGAGGGACTTCGCCGCCAGGGGGCGCGTGCGCGTGCGCTGCACCTGGGGATCAATATCGCGATCCCACAGGTCATTCACAATGCAGCCAGCGGCGCTGGTGACGACGCTGCCCACAATCACCACGATCAGCAATGGCAGCGGCGGCACCCCACGCGCCGCCAACACCAACGCCCACAGGGCCGGCACCATGAGAATCAGGCGACCGGTGGGTTTGTCCCATCGCATCAGGCGAACAATGGCCTTCCAGGTGGGCTCTTGGGGGGGCAAAGGGGTGGTTTCCATCGTGTCAGATTCAGAAGGTCAGATTCAGAAGGTCAGAATGGCAGCATTCTTTCAGCATAGCCCTGTCTGGAGATTGGACGGGGGTCGCCCCAGATTTATTTAATTTCACCAAAAATGAAGATCGGTTTTTTAGGGATTTTCCGAAAACTCACGATCCCGCCAGCTCGGCGCAAGTCCTGAAGACTGAGGACTTTCGAGAAATTTTGCGGACAATTCCTTGGCTGACTGGCGCGCGATCGCGCCTGAATTTCCCAAATTCATCCTTTGCTCATCTGGAATTCCCGAGACAATTATAGTTAAAATGACCATTAAGCAACTTTGGACTGCCCAATGACGACCTTCCCCCTCTCGGTTGCCGCAGAAGACGCGAGTCTATTGACCGACCTCTATCAGCTCACGATGACCGCTTGTTACGTGGGCGAAGGGTTGGATCAACGCCGCGCCAGCTTTGAACTCTTTGCCCGCCGCTTGCCCGCTGACTTTG
The DNA here is from genome assembly GCA_015272155.1 of Leptolyngbyaceae cyanobacterium T60_A2020_046. Classification (GTDB taxonomy): domain Bacteria; phylum Cyanobacteriota; class Cyanobacteriia; order Phormidesmidales; family Phormidesmidaceae; genus JACYME01. The sequence continues at coordinate 4,669 of JACYME010000083.1, read as the reverse complement.
GCTACGCGATCGCAATGGGGTTGGCCCAAGCCCTGGAGTATTTGGAAGCCTTTCACCTCAGCGATCGCCACCTGGATGCCCTCCAGGCGACGGGCATTTTTGCACACGCTCCCGCCGCCCTGTGGGACACCCTGCGCGATGCCCGCTTCACCGGGGATGTGTGGGCCGTGCCCGAAGGCACCGCTGTCTTTGCCCACGAGCCGCTGTTGCGGATCGAAGCACCCCTGTGGCAGGCCCAGGTGGTTGAAACCTACCTGCTCAACACCCTCAATTATCAAACGCTGGTGGCAACGCGGGCGGCGCGCCTGCGGGATGTGGCGGGCGATCGCGCCCAGTTGTTGGAATTTGGCAGTCGGCGCGCCTTTAGCCCCCAGGGGGCGCTGTGGGCCGCGCGCGCGGCGATCGCGGGCGGCCTTGATGCCACGTCCAACGTGCTTGCTGCCCTGGCCCTGGGCCAAAAACCTGCCGGGACGATGGCTCACGCCCTGGTCATGGCGATCGCGGCCTCAGCGGGCAGCGAAGCCGACGCCTTCAACGCCTTCCATCGCTACTTTCCCGGTGCGCCCCTGCTGATCGACACCTACGATCCCCTGCGGGCGGCGCGGCATCTGGCCACCCGTCAACGGCAGGGAGCCCCCGCTCTGGCCGGGGTACGACTCGACTCCGGCGACTTGGCCCCCCTGTCGCGGCAGGTGCGCGATCTGCTGCCCGGGGTGCCGATTTTGGCCAGTGGCGATCTCGATGAGTTTGAAATCGCCCGACTGCGATCGGCCAATGCCTGCATCGATGGCTATGGGCTGGGCACTCGCCTGGTCACCGGGGCTCCGGTAAATGGTGTCTACAAGCTCGTGGAAATCGACGGCATTCCCGTGATGAAAGAATCCGCCAGCAAAGCGACATACCCCGGCAAAAAGCAAGTGTTTCGCCAGGTACGCAACGGCCAAGCCCTGGGCGATAGGCTAGGGTTACAGGCTGAGGCGAAAGAGGGGGAACCGGGCGATCGCGTGCCGCTGCTGGTTCCCGTGATGATTAACGGCATTCGGCAAACGCCACCAGACTCCCTCGCCGCGATCGCCCAGCGCACCCGCGCCTCGGTGCTCAGCCTGCCCCCGGCGGTGCGCCGGGTCGAGTCGCCGGAATCCTACCCCGTTGAGGTGTCTCCGGCCCTGGCGGATCTCACCGCCCGCACCCAGCGATCGCCCCTGCCCACCCCACGCTGATTCCCCATGATGCACATTGCTCTGTTTGGCACCAGCGCCGATCCGCCCCATCGCGGCCACTGCGAGATTTTGCGATGGCTCGCCACCCAGTTTGACCACGTGGCGGTGTGGGCCTCCGACAATCCCTTCAAGGCGCACCAAAGCTCTCTGGGCGATCGCATGGCGATGCTGGCGGTGATGATTCGCGATATCGATGCGCCCCCCGGCGCGATCGGCCTCCATCCCGACCTCAGCCATCCCCGCAGCCTCCACAGCGTCGCCGCTGCCCGCCAACGCTGGCCCGAGGCTACCTTCACCCTGGTCATCGGTTCTGACCTTGTGGCCCAACTGCCCCGCTGGTACAAAGCCCGTGACCTCTTGGCCCAGGTGGCGATTCTGGTGGTGCCGCGCCCCGGCTACGACCTGTCCGAGCGTGATTTGATGGAGGTGCGGCACCAGGGCGGTCATATCACCATCGCCGACATCCCAAAATCCTTTGATGTGTCGTCTAGCTACTATCGGCAAACCGACGACCCCAGCGCCCTCCCCACCGCTGTCAGAGCCTACATCGACCAACACAACCTGTACCCATGCGCGGAAAACTACAAAGAAAAGTTGCCGACCCCCTAGACGATGATCTGCTAGCGGATTTTAAGGTCGGGGTCGATAACGTGATTTTCTCCGTCGATACCGAGCAAAATCGCCTGCTGGTGCTCCTCGTGATGCGCCACGAAGATCCCTACATGGGCTATTGGAGCCTGCCCGGCACCCTCGTGCGTCAGGGCGAATCCTTGGAAGATGCCGCCTACCGCGTTCTTTCTGAGAAAATTCGCGTCCACAACCTCTACCTCGAACAGCTCTACACCTTTGGTGGCCCCAGCCGCGACCCCCGCGAAGCCAAAGACGCCTACGGAGTCCGCTATCTCTCCGTCAGCCATTTTGCCCTCGTGCGCTTTGCCGAGGCCGAGCTGATTGCCGATGGCGTCAGCGGCATTGCTTGGTATCCGCTCAATCGCGTGCCGCGCCTCGCCTTCGACCACAACGAAATTCTCAACTATGGCTATCAACGCCTGCGAAACAAGCTGGAATATAGCCCGATCGCCTTTGATGTGTTGCCCGAAACCTTCACCCTCGGAGACCTCTATCAGCTCTATGTCACCGTCCTCGGCGAAGATTTTTCCGACTATTCCAACTTTCGCGCCCGCTTGCTCAAGCTTGGCTTTTTGGAAGATACGGGGGTCAAAACCTCGCGCGGCGCAGGCCGACCCGCTAGCCTCTATCGCTTTGACGCCGCCGCCTTTGAACCCTGCAAAGATAAGCCGATGGTGTTTATTTAAGCAACGCGGGAATGTGGAGATGGGAAAGAAAGGGGAGGGAGGTATGAAATCGCAGGGTGTCGCTTGCGCCGCGTCATGCACCCATCACGCCCTCCACAGGATGCACCGTCTTGAAACTGCGTTGATGGCTCACCAAACTTTGTAAAACCGTGTATCACGACTGCGCCTAACCCACCGGACTGGACTTACCTCTTTCTTTCATCATGAAAATTGCGATCGCACAACTCAACCCCGTCATTGGCGACCTGGCTGGCAACGCCCAGCGCATCCTCGACGCTGCCCAGGCCGCAGCGGCAGCGGGGGCGCGGCTGATGTTGACGCCAGAGCTGTCGCTGTGTGGCTACCCGCCCCGCGATTTGCTGCTACGGCCCGACTTTATTGCCGCCATGCGAACCCATCTCGATCGCGTCGCGGCCCACATGCCGCCGACCCTGGCCGTTTTGGTTGGCTTTGCAGAACCCCATCCCGAGGCCAGCGATCGCGGGGGCAAGCCCCTCTTCAACAGCATGGCGCTGATTGACGGCGGCCAAGTGCAGCGCATCTTCCATAAACAACTGCTGCCCACCTACGACGTGTTTGACGAAGATCGATATTTTGAGCCCGGTCGCGCCGTCAACCACTTTCACCTCGACACGGGCACCGGGCAGCGGCTACACATCGGCGTCACCATCTGCGAAGACCTGTGGAACGATGAGGAATTTTGGGGCAAGCGCACCTATCCCGACAATCCCGTCGCGCGGCTCAAGGAGGTGGGCGTTGACCTGGTGGTGAACCTGTCGGCCTCGCCCTACACCGCCCAAAAGCAGGCCACCCGCGAGCGCATGTTGGGCCATATTGCCGATCGCTTCGCCATGCCCATTCTCTACGCCAACCAGGTGGGGGCCAACGACGACCTGATTTTTGACGGCAGCAGCATCGTTCTCAACCGGCAGGGGCAAGTTGTGGCGCGGGGTCAGGCGTTTCAGCCCGATCAGTTTTGCGTCACCTACGACGATACCCGTGCTGACGTGGAGCCGGGGCCAATCACCCCCGCGATCGCCGACCTCAATGCCGAGCTATGGTCAGCGCTGGTGCTCGGCGTGCGCGACTATGCCCGCAAATGTGGCTTTACCCAGGCGGTGATTGGCCTCAGCGGCGGCATCGACTCTGCCTTGGTGGCCGCGATCGCGGTGGCAGCCCTGGGGGCCGACCATGTGCTCGGCGTACTCATGCCCTCGCCCTACAGTTCCGACCATTCTGTAACCGATGCCCAACAGCTCGCCCACGCCCTCGGCATTCGCCACGAAATCATCCCCATCGGCACGCTGATGGCAGGCTATGACGAGACGCTGCATCCCCTGTTTGCAGGCACCGAATTCGGCGTTGCAGAGGAAAACATCCAGTCGCGGATTCGGGGCAACCTGCTGATGGCGATCGCCAACAAGTTTGGCTACCTGCTGCTCTCTACGGGCAACAAGTCTGAAATGGCCGTGGGCTACTGCACCCTCTATGGCGACATGAACGGCGGGTTAGCGGTCATTGGCGACGTGCCCAAAACCCGCGTCTACGCGCTGTGCCAATGGCTGAATGCAACCCGCCAGGCCGAACTAGCCGGAACCCAGAGCACTGCGCCCCATGCGCCCATCCCCGCCACCACTGCCCCTACCCCCATTCCCCCCGCCATTCTCACCAAGCCCCCCAGCGCCGAACTCAAACCCGGCCAGGTCGATCAAGACTCCCTGCCCAGCTACGACATCCTCGACGACATTCTGGAACGGCTGGTGCAGCGCCACGAGTCTGTTACCGAGATCATCGCGGCGGGCCATGATCTCCAGGTGGTGAATCAGGTGATGCGGCTGATGGCCCGGGCTGAGTTCAAGCGGCGGCAGGCTCCCCCCGTGCTCAAGGTGACTGATCGTGCCTTTGGCATGGGTTGGCGGATGCCCATCGCCAGTTGCTGGGAATTCACCCAGCCTGCGGAACCCGTAGCCCCGCGATCGCAACCCTCCATCGCTTAGTTCTGCAATTATAGTAGTTCTAGATAAGAATGAGAAACAATGGCTTACAGCTTAGATCTGCGTGAGCGAGTAGTCGCCCGAGTAGAGCAAGGGCATTCAGTCGAGGAAACGGCTGCCCTTTTTCAAGTCAGTCCGG
>JACYME010000071.1 GCA_015272155.1 Leptolyngbyaceae cyanobacterium T60_A2020_046 | reverse complement strand
ATAGAACCTGATGACACGTCCTATGGGCGGGCGCACCCCTCATCCCTGCGGCGGGATGTAGGGGCTGTATTGCTGAATCAGCTTGGCAACAAGGCCCGTCCAACCCGTTTGGTGGCTTGCGCCGATACCCGCGCTGTTGTCGCCGTGGAAGTATTCGTGGAAGAGGAGGTAGGGCTGCCAGTGTGGATTTTCCTGGAAGGTTGAGATGCCGCCATAAACCGGGCGATCGCCCGCTGCATTCGGCAAGAAAATATCAATCAGCCGTTGGGAAAGCTCTATTGTGACTTCCCACAGCGTCAGCCATTGCCCTGATCCGGTGGGACACTCGACCTTGAAATCGTCGCCAAGATAATGGTGAAACTTTTGCAGCGACTCGATCAGCAAATCATTGGCTGGAAACCAGATCGGGCCGCGCCAGTTGGAGTTGCCGCCAAACAATCCACTGCTGGATTCTGCGGGCTCGTAGTAGACAGAAAATTTTGCCCATTGCTGTAGAAGTGGTGGGGCTGCTCGGTGTGGAATACAGGGTCGCCATATCGAAAGGCTCGCTTTGATCTCGTGATTGATGATGAGCAACCCATTCGACCCAAGTTATCCAGTGAAGAAGCTACCTGGATCAAGCGTGTGTTGAAATTGTCGAGCTGATACCTGCAATCCTCTTCTGCCTCACCACTGCGTTGGCATCGCCGTCCTGGAGGGACATCGCTTCTCCAAGGCCGGAGAGCCATCGATAAGCGAGAATCTGCACGCGGCAGTGGGCACTATGAAAAGTGTCACAGTGAACTTATGTGTAAAGGTCTCATCAGTGGAATCCTCTACCGCACCCTTTCCTCATCAACCAGGGCTCTCGCTTCAGATCCAGATGATGATTGAGCATACGCCTGCTGCGATCGCCATTTTTGATCGCAACATGCGTTATCTCATGACCAACCAGCGTTGGCTAGAAGACTATGGCTTGGGCGATCGCGTCCTCACAGGACTCTCGCACTACGAAGTTTTTCCTGAAATTGGCGACGATTGGAAAGCCATCCACCAAGATTGCCTCCAGGGCGCAACCCACACCTGTGACGAAGCGATCTTTCCCCGCGCCAACGGACGCACCGATTGGATTCGCTGGGATGTACGCCCCTGGCAGGAGCCCGATGGCACCATTGGCGGGCTGATCATGTTCACCGAGGTGCTCACAGCCCGCAAACAAACGGAGCAAGCCCTTGAAGCGGCAAATCAGGCGCTGATTAGGGCGAATGCGGCCCTCGCTGCCGAAAACCAACAGCGCAACGCAGAACTCAAGAACTTTTTTAGTTTGTCTGCCGATATGCTCTGTGTCGTCGGATTTGATGGCTATTTCAAGCGCATCAACCCTCGCTTTGAATCTGTTGTGGGCTATACCGAAGCTGAACTGCTATCGATGCCATTTTTGAGTTTTGTGCATCCCGCAGATCAAGATGCCATGATCTCCACTGCGGCTGCCCTCGCCCAGGGTAGTCAGGTCGCAGCCTTTGAAAATCGCTATCGCTGCAAGGATGGATCTTACCGATGGTTGTCTTGGACTTCAGCTTCTGATGTGAACAGCCAGGTGATATATGCGATCGCCCGAGATGTGACAGCCCAAAAAGAAGCTGATCTTGCTTTCAAAAAGCAAGCAAAATTGCTTGATCAGGTTCAGGGCGCAGTCGTTGCAACCGATCGCGCTGGTACCATCACCTACTGGAGCAAAGGGGCAGAACGCCTCTATGGATATGCGACTGAGGACGCGATCGGCCAACACATTCGCATCCTCTATCCCCAGCATCTGACAGCTTTCCTTGAAGAATCCATCATTCCCCCACTACAAAAAAGCGGATTTGCAGAAATTGAAACTGTGAATCTGTCGCGATCGGGCCATGAAATTCCCGTCTCGTTGTCCCTTTCCCTCGAAAAAGATGTCGACGACAACACCATTGGTATGATCGCCTACATTGTGGATATTCGCGATCGCAAACAGGCTCAACTTGCCCTTGAAAAGGAAAGAAGATTCCTCAAAGCCCTGCTCGATAACCTGTCCGATGGCATCGTCGCCTGTGATGAAAAGGGCATGTTAACCCTCTTCAATAAAGCAACTCGCGACTTCCACGGGCTGCCCCACGCGCCCCTGCCACCCGAGCAGTGGTCAGATCATTTCGACCTCTATAGGGCTGATGGTCAAACCCCGATGAACATGGATGAAATTCCACTCTTTCGAGCCTTTCGGGGTGAAATTGTGCGCAATAGCGAAATGGTCATCGCCCCTAAAGTGGGTCAGGTGCGCAACCTGTTAGCCAGCGGCCAAGCTTTCTTTAACGAGTCTGGCGAAAAGCTGGGGGCGGTTGTTGCGATGCGCGACATTAGCGATCGCAAGCGGGCTGAAGAACAAATTATTAACCAGGCCCAGCGCGAAAAACTCTTTAACCAACTCACGAATCAAATCCGCACTTCTTTAGATTTTGAGTCGATTTTGAATACCATTGTTCGCGAAATTCAGGCTTATCTCAAGGTCGATCGCTGCCATTTTGCCTGGTACGTCGAATCTGACTCGGGAGCTTACTGGGAAGTCATTAGCGAAGTGCAGGCGGCGGGTCTGCCAAGCTTTATCGGTCAGTATCCGGTCGAGGTTTTTGGCCCGCTTTCTGAAGTGATGCTGAATCGTCAAATGCTGTGTATTAACGATTCAGCGAAGGTTGAGGATGTTAAGGTCCGCCAATTTTTGCAAGATTTGGGCAATCAATCCATGCTGGTGTTGCCCGTCCAAGCTAATTTCAGCCGATTTGGCTTAATTGCCTGTATTCATCATCAGGCGGTGCGGCCTTGGACAGAGGATGAGCTAGAGCTACTTGAGGCAGTGGTGGCACAGCTTGCGATCGCCCTCAATCAGGCTGAACTTTATCGCCAAACGGTGAACAAAGCCGCTGAACTAGAACAGGCCATGGTGGAGCTACAACGCACCCAAATGCAGATGGTGCAGGCCGAAAAAATGTCGAGTTTGGGGCAACTGGTGGCGGGGATTGCCCACGAAATTAATAACCCCGTGAACTTTATCTATGGCAACCTCAATCATGCGAAGGAATATACGGACGATTTGCTGGAGGTGATTCGCCTGTATCAAGCAGCCTTGCCTGAACCCGATGCCGCATTCGCAGCGGCGATCGCGGATTTTGAGCTGGAATTTTTGAGCGAAGATTTGCCCAAGCTCTTGAATTCAATGAAGGTTGGAGCTGATCGCATTCGCAGCATTGTGTCATCATTGCGGACGTTTTCGCGGATGGATGAGGCTGAAATGAAAGCCGCTGACATCCACGATGGCCTCGACAGCACGCTGATGATTTTGCAAAATCGTCTCAAAGCCCACAGCCACCGCCCTGAAATTCAAGTCATCAAGGACTATGGCACCTTGCCTCGGGTTGAGTGTTACCCTGGGCAGCTTAATCAGGTCTTTATGAATATTCTGAGTAACGGCATCGATGCCCTAGAAGACGCCTGTGATCGTGGTCAAATTGACCAGCCCAAACTGCGCATTCGCACCCATCTAGGTCCCAACTGTACGGTCGTAATTGCGATCGCAGACAACGGACTTGGAATGCCTGAAAAGATCCGACAGCGCGTTTTTGATCCCTTCTTTACCACCAAGCCCGTGGGCAAAGGCACCGGAATGGGACTCTCCATTAGCTATCAAATCATCGTCGATCGCCACGGCGGCACCCTGACCTGCACCTCTCAAGCCAAACAGGGTACAGAATTTGTGATTTCCATCCCCTGCTGTCAAGGATAAACGGAATTGTGTGCAGACCTTATTACTGTCGGCCAATATCGAGTTTTTGCAATGCGAAGCCTAGAGCAGAGCGATCGCCTTTAGCCGCATCCCCGACGCGGTAGTGTACCAAATCTGTGGATACTTATTCTCGATGCTTTGAAAGTACAAGCCTTTAGAGTGTCTAAACACAGGTCTAGAACATTACCGAGTAGCCAATTAGAAAATCCTGTTTCCCAGCAGACCCAGTCGATCCCGTTGACCCGGTTGACTCGGAAGATCCCGTGTCTGTCCCTGAACCATCTGCCATGATGGGGCTTGGGATCGTCGGTGGCGCACTCACCCTGTGGCGGCGGCGTCAGTCAAGGCAATAGGAGCTTGCCCGAGTTCTGCACTGACGGGGTGTTAGGGGTATCCACTGTCCCTAACGCCTCGGATTGAGTTCAACCCTTGGGGACTGTGCCAGACTAGGGCTGGTGCTCAAGGGCGCGCCTTCTCTCGTTGTCTTAATCGGACATTCAGGTTATGGTTCAACACCCATCGGAGATCGCATCCTCCATCAATGCTCGCCACACTGCCCCGCCCCAAGCTGAGATGGATATACAACACCTTGAGCAGTGTTCACTCGAGACGCTATTCAACATTTTGAGAGACACCAGTGTTCCAGCAGTCGATCGCGCCGCGATCGCGCTACAAGTGCTGGAGTTGACGCAGGGCACCGGAAAAATCGTTCGCGATCGTGAGAACGGAGCCGTGAGATCGCGAACGACCCTCGCCTCAGCGGATCAGATCGTCCCTTTTCCGGGGAGTTCTGCTGTAGAATCCGCGATCGATTCCCTGCACAGCACGATACCGACCTTCAATATTTTCTACTCAAAGGAATCTCCACAAGACAACCTGCTGCCAATTCATTTTGTTCAGATCGAAAATTTTCTGAGCCAAGCTGAACTCACAGAAGCGTTAAGCATCACAGCGCAAAAACAAGAGCACTTTGAAAGCTCAGTTGTCCATAACAAGAAACAAGAAGAAATCGAGAAATACCGTCGTTCTTCCATCCTCCATCATCAGCATTATCAGGAATTCTCCGATCGCTTTAGGCAAAAGGTCTTAGCCACCTTACCTGCTGTCCTTAAGTCCTTAGAGCGCCCCTCCTTTGAGGTGTTAAGCACCGTCATTCAGTTAACTGCTCATAATGACGGGTGCTTCTACTCCCTTCATAGTGACGCCAATACCGATGCAACTA
>JACYME010000007.1 GCA_015272155.1 Leptolyngbyaceae cyanobacterium T60_A2020_046 | reverse complement strand
CTACCTTGGTTGACTGCGATTTCTACCCAGTTGTGGCTCCCCACGATCGCAACAGCTTTCCCAGGGTCGACTTCCCCATAGGTTGTTTGAAGCGCAATAGGTATGCCGTTGATGTTAATGTACCAGTCCCTTAAGGCGATCGCAGTGCCTGGAATTGTTGTGATGAGGTTGCCGAAGTGATCAATGTATTGAATTTGCCCTGTGATGCGGTAAGGTTCAATCGTTGGTTTGAGAAGGTTGAGGTTTGTCAGCGTATGAAGTCCGATAGCTTGGCCGAGTTCTGCTAGGGGCAATCCTGCTGAGAGGTAGGCGGCAGCAGGAGCAAAGATGTCTCGTCCGTGGAATGTTGTGCTGGGTTGTGGGGTTCGCCAATATTGAGGCTTGTTGAGGGTGACAGCGGCGATCGCGGGAAATGCATCCAGGACGCCGCTAAAAACACCATTATCCGGCCCAACGAGATAACCTCTTGAAAACTGTACTGCGATCGCCCGCCGCCGAGTTCCGACCCCTGGATCAACGACGACTGTGTAGATTGTGTTGGTGGGGAAGTAGGGAACTGCGTTGAGAAGGATAAACCGGGCTGCTAGCCGGTCTTGTGGGCATACTGCGTGACTGATGTCGATAACGGGTGCATTGGGGTGAATACTTGCAATCACCCCTTTCATGATGCCAACGTATCCATCTTGAGTGCCAAAGTCTGTGAGTAGGGCGATGGGGACGGACATTTGGGAATCAGCGTGAAATGACAGGCAACGTGTTAATTGTGACGAGTTCTAGGCATTTTCATGTTGTAGAGGCATGAAACAGAGCACTGTTTTTCTACCAGGGTTTAAAGGGTCGTGACGGGTATTTCCAGTCGATTGATATGTTGTTGATGTGTTTAAGTTACGGCTTCTTTTGGCAAAGGATCAGTGCAAACCAGCGTTGACTATCGGTAAAGGTCTCAACGGCGTTAAGGTGGTGCTTGCTCAAGGTCTCTTGAATTTCAGGGATCTCAAATTTTCGAGAAATTTCGCTGAGTAGTTTCTCCCCTGTTGCAAATGTGGCGGTGAACTCTAGGGATCTGAGGTTGACGATTTGTGATCTGAGACTTTCAATGTGCATTTCAATTTGGCGATCGCGAGTGTTGTAGAACGACACATGTCGAAAATGTCGAAGGTCAAAGTTGCCTTGAAAACGCCAGTTAAGGTGATCCAGCATGTTGAGATTAAATGCGGCGGTGATCCCCTGGCTGTCGTTGTAGGCTGCTTCTAGGATAGCGGTATCTTTGTGAAGATCGATGCCGAGGAGAAAGTGGTCGTTGGGTTGTAGGGCTGCGCTGACATGGCCTAAAAAAGTTTCGCATTCATGGAGAGCTAGGTTGCCTAAGGTACTTCCAATAAAAGCGATCATTCGACTTGGGTGGATTCGATCTGGAAGGTTGGCGAGGGCGTTTTCGTAGGTGCTGACGAGTCCGTGAATGGAGAGTTGAGGATATTCTTGCAATAGTAGATGGGCGGTTTCTTCTAACATGCTGCCGCTGACATCAACGGGCACGTAGCGGAGATGAATGTTGAGCTGACGGTAGGCATCGAGTAGGATGCGAGTCTTGGTAGAACTACCGCTGCCCAACTCGATCAAGTCGCAGGGGCCGACTCGGGCTGCGATCGCGCTGACACAGTTCTGTAAAATTGTCGTTTCAGTGCGAGTTAAATAATATTCTGGCAATTGAGTAATGGCTTCAAACAACTTGGAGCCGCGGTCATCATAAAAATACTTAGGTGGCAAAGATTTGGGTGTTGCGCTGAGGCCGAGGACAACATCTTGACCTTCGCGGATTGTTTCGGTTTCAGGCTGGGTGCGATATTCCATCGTGAGACGATCGCGGAGGATGGTGGGTAATGGTACATCTGGGTTGATGTTGAGGGGATGACGATCGCGGATTGAGGACGAAGAAGGGAGCATAAAGAACCAAATGATGGGACAAGGGGGGCAGACGCCCCTGTGTATTCTGCCACCGGAGTTTTAAGCTTGTGATGCATCTAACACACATCGAAATCCGGCGAAGACTTCGCGGACATGGGGGTGATACCAGTTGCGAAAGGTGCTGCGCAGCGCCCAACGGCGGGTGGCCCAACTGCCACCTCGCAGTACCCAGTGAGCGTGGTCAAAATAGGCTTGGGAATAGCCACGATAGGGATAGGCTTGAAAGCCGGGATAGTCTTGGAAGGTTGTGGCCGTCCATTCCCAGACGTTGCCCAGAAGGTCGAGACAGCCAGTGTTACTTGCGCCGAGGGGATGGTGGGAGACGGGGGTTGTGTGGCCGATCGCGCTGCCGAAGTTACTGTATCGATGATCGATCTCAGGTGAGCCCCAAGGATATAAGGGGGAAATCTTGGGATTGGGGCGATCGCGAGTTGCTAGGCCGCGAGCAGCTTTTTCCCACTCCGCTTCTGTGGGGAGTCGCTTGTTGACGAAACGAGCATAGGCTTGGGCTTCATAAAGGCTGACCCCACAGACTGGATGAGCCTCCCAGCCAGGTGCATCGCGCCAGTAGCGAGGTTGGGTAATACCGTAGGCTTGCCGCCATTGCCAGCCTTGGGGTGTCCAGAATTCTTGATTTTGATAGCCGCCCGCTTCCATGAAGGTGCGGAAAGCGTGAACGGTGACTGGGGTGCGATCGATAAAAAAAGCGTCGGTGTATCTGAGGTGTTGAGGACGCTCGTTATCGAGGGCGTCGTCATGCTCGTTACCAAGGATGACTTCACCAGCAGGAATGTAGACCATTTCTGGGGGCAGTGGGTGGGCATCTAGGGCGAGATCGGTGGCCAAGGTTGGAGAACAGGTTACCTTGCGGGGCCAGCGATGGACCTCAAGCAAGAGCGTAGCGGTTTCTGCGTGCTGGCTTTCGTGTTGGAGGAGCCATCGCCAGAGGCGGTGGGTGTCTTCTAGCGGGGCGGTGTTGAGGTAGGCGAGGGTGCGATCGCGAATTGTCTGCATAAATGCCAACAACTCTGCCAGGGACGGTAGATTTTGCCGTTCAGATTTAGGTAAGCCATCGGCGGCAAACACACGACGATAGTGGGGATAGGGACAGGGGTCACCCTTGAGCTGCTCAAGCAGCCACAGCGATTCTGTGAAAGCGATGTGCCCCAGATGCCAGCCCACAGGACTGAAGTCAGGGTGGGCCTGCTGGCACAGTTCAGTGTGGGTTAGCCCTTTGATGAGGGTGAGGGTGCTCTGGCGACAGGCGATCATGTCATCCCAGAGGGCTTGGCGAGCATTCTCAGATAGAAGAGGGCGTGGGCTGGAGGGGATGAAATTCTGGGTCACGGTGAGCAGATATCGTAAACAACGTGGCCTCTGGGCAGGGTTGCCAGTCGGCTTCAAAGAGGGGTTCTGAAGCGACGATCGCGCTATTTGGAAAGCGCGGATCACCTCGGAGCCAGTATAGGGAGGGGGAAGGATCGAAAGATGAGAATTTCGCGCCAATGAGCTGAGTGCCGTCGCTCATCAGGATGTTGGCGGCGATGGCCGTGGTAAATTGGACTGCGAGATCTGCCAAGGTATTAAGGGCATGGGCTAAGGCGCTGCGTAAGTCGGGGGTTTGTTCGAGGGCGGTGAGCACCAGCCCCCACAGGTGTTCTGAGTCGGTGCTGCCTTGGATGGCAGCATAGGCGCGATCGCTCAGGCGCGATCGCAGCGGACGATACAGCGTTTCCCGAAAGTTGTGAATATAGCCATTGTGGGAAAATAACAACTCGCCAGACTGGAAGGGCTGGCAATTGCTGTGATCGATCGTTTGGCCGGGAGTCGCACTGCGGACGTAGGCGATCGCGGCTGGGGTGTGAATATAGCGGCACAGAGAATCCACGTTAGGATCATTCCAGAGGGGCAGGATGCTGCGATAGGTAAAAGGACGGCGATCGCGATCGCCGTCATACCATCCAAAGCCAAACCCGTCGGCATTCAGCAGCGCGACCCGCAACTCCCTTGGTGCATAGCTTTGTACCCGCAGCGAATGGGGGGGATCAGTGAGCAGAGCGCCCAGGGAGATCGGTGATCCCACATAGCCCAACAATCGACACATTTCGAGCCGTCTCCAGCACCCGCCTTTCGCCTCAGCCTATCGCATCGAGGGCGCTTCAGGGAGAGGATCCGACGGATTGTCAGCCGGGGCAGAAAATTGGGCAACCTGGAAGTGGACTGTCCCCGCTAGGGGCATTCGCGGAATCACAGGCGCTGCATGGCGTCGGTTGTGAGGCACCCCTCAAATGGGCCAACAATAGAAGACCGCTTGTGGTTCTATGCGGTGACATTCCGCCGCGATCGCGATTTCCCTGCCAGCGTTATCCCTTGTCAACCCTTAACTACCGTGCCCTTCCACCCAGAGTTCTTCGATAGCCTGTCCCTCGGGGTTTTACCTAACCTACTCAACGGCATCAGCGATCCCCTGGTGATTAAAGACCATCAACACCGATGGGTCTTTGTCAACAACGCATTCTGCCAACTCGTTGGGTATGGCCCCGAAGCGTTGCTGGGCCAGTCGAATGAGGCGATTTTCCCCCCAGCGGAAGCCCAGATTTTCTGGCAAGGGGATGACGACGTGCTGCGCACCCACCAGCCGCAATATCGCGAAGTAACCCTCACCGATGCTCACGGCCAGCAGCACACAATCGCCAGCCAAAAGTCGATTTTCCACGATCTCCAAGGCAACCCCTTCATCATTGCTACCCTGCGCGAAATTACTCAACAAAAGCAGATCGAACGCGCGGTGAGAGAGCAAGAGGCGCTGCTGCGCGAAATCTACGATGGGGTGGACTATGGTCTCGCGATCATTGAAGTCACCCCCAGCGGCGGATTTACGTTGCTGGGGATTAACGCCATGACGGCCCGCACCTTGTCACTCCAGCCCGAGCAAGTGCAGGGGCGATCCGTGGTTGAGGTGTTTGGGCCTGAGGTAGGCCATGGGATGGAAGCCCGCTATCGAGAGTGTTTGGCCTATGGATGTAGCTTAACCTACGAAGAAAGTGTGCCCGTCGGCGATCTGCTGATTTGGGGGCAAACCACGCTGACGCCTCTGCGAGATGACACCGGGCAGGTTCATCGCATCATTTGCACGACCCAAGACATTACAGAACGCAAGCAGGCTGAGCTTTCCTTGGCAGAAAGTGAATCGCGCTTGCGACAGTTGATTGCCAATGTGCCTGGGGCTATCTATCGCTGTCAGTGTGATGCGGAGTGGATCATGCTGCTGTTGAGTGACTGTGTTGAGGAGATTTGTGGCTACCCTGCAACAGACTTTTTGAAAGATGCGGTGCGATCGTGGACAAGCTTGATTGACACCGAGGATATCGCGGTAGCGACAAAGCATGTGATGCAAGCCGTGGAAGCTCAGCAGTCCTATGAGGTGGAATATCGCATTTGGCATGCCGATGGTTCGCTACGCTGGGTTTACGAAAAAGGGCGCGGCTGTTTTGACGAGGCGGGGAACCTGCTGTATTTGGATGGCGTGATTTTTGACATCACCGAGCGCAAGTTGGCGGATGATCAATTGCGCCAGAGCGAAGCGACGAATCGGGCGCTTATTCAAGCGGTTCCAGATCTCCTAATTTGTATGGCAGCGGATGGTACCTATCGGGATGTGGTGGCAGGTACGAATCTCAGCGTGCAGCCCGTTGGGATCGATGAACCCTTGGCACGCACTGTGTTTGATATTTTGCCATCGACGCTCGCCCAAGCGCGGATGGCCTACACGGCTCAAGCCCTGTTGACTGGGGAAACTCAAGTTTATGAGCAGGACATTGTGATTCAGGGGCAAACGTGTCGTGAAGAGGTGCGCGTGACGCCCTGCGGTGTGGATGAGGTGTTGGTGATGGTGCGGGATGTGAGCGATCGCCACCGCGCAGAAGTTCAGCTCCAGCGTCTGAATGCGGAACTGGAAGCCCGTGTGGAGGCGCGCACCCGTGAAATTCAGGAATATCGGCAACGGATGGAGCTGTTGGTGCAGCAGAGCCCGATCGCTATCATCGAATGGGACAACGAAGGCCGCATTCAAGCCTGGAATCCGTCAGCGGAGCGCATTTTTGGATACACCGCTGAAGAGGTTTGGGGTCGAGGTGTGGAGTTGCTCGTTCCCCCCGAGTTTCAGGATGAGGTGAATGCAGTCTTTCAAGATGCGGTGACGCGCCAAGCCGTGATTTTTAACACCAATGAAAATCAGACCAAGGATGGCCGTCGGATTTTTTGTGAATGGTATAACCTGCCTCTGGTGAATGCGGAGGGGATGCTGATTGGTATTGCAGGATTAGCGATGGATATTACCGATCGCCTTGCTGCCCAGCGTGAGCAAGATCGCTTGCTGGCAATTTTGGAAGCGACGCCTGATTTGGTTAGTACGGCCATGCCTGACGGCCAGATCACTTATATGAACCGGGCAGGACGGGCCATGGTGGGTCTGCCGGAATCTGGGCCGCTGCCGCCTGATTTCCACGTTAAGGCGTTGGTCGCTCCAGAAGAAGTGGGGACTTTGCTCAAGGTGGCGGTGCCGAAGGCGATCGCGCGGGGCACCTGGCAAGGAGAATCCCTCTTGCTCCGCAGTGATGGTCAGACGGTTCCGGTTTCGCAGGTGATTTTGTCGCACAAGGATGGGGCGGGCACGCTGCAATATTTGTCCACAATTGTGCGGGATATTCGCGCTCGCAAAGCGACGGAAAATGCCCTGCGCGCTTCCCAGCAAAAGCTGGCGTTGATGATTCAACAGTCGCCCTTGGCCGTGATTGAGTGGAGTCCGGAGGGTCTGATTCAGGCGTGGAATCCTGCGGCAGAACGGATTTTTGGCTATTCCGCTGCGGAGGCGATCGGGCAGAGAATCGGGTTGATCATCGCTCCTGAGGGCATCCCCCTGGCAGAGGAACGATTTGAGGCGTTGCGTCAAGGCACAGGCGGCACCCGCAGCACCAATTCCAACCTGACTCGTGAGGGCCGCTCGATTATTTGTGACTGGTACAACACGCCCCTCATTAATGCCGATGGGGAGATGATCGGCAGCGCCTCTTTGGTGCTGGATATTACTGAGCGTGAGCAGGCAATGGCGGCCCAGCGTCAAAGTGAGGCGCAGTTGCGCGTTCATCGGGATGCGATCGCCCAACTTGTGCGGATTCGTGCCCTAGAGCAACTGTCCTTTAAGGAATTTGTGACTCAGGTACTAAAGGCAACGGCGGCAACGCTCTCCGTCAGTGCTAGCCTGTGGCTCCGTAGTCAGGATGGCAATTATCTGGAGTGCCAAGATGTTTGCCGCCTCAACGGGGATCACGTCGAGACTCCAAATCTTGACATGCGAGCATTGCCGATCTACCTCAAGGCGCTGGAGGAAGAACGAACCCTCGCGATCGCAAATCTTGCAACGGATTCCCGGACGCTTGATCTGGCGGAGGTGTATGGCACCACGGAGGGCGTGACGGCCTTACTGGACACCTCCCTATGGCTGCGGGGGCGGATGGTAGGGGTGTTTTGCCTGGAGTCCTCGGGGCCAACGGAGCGCCTCTGGAGCATTGAGGAAATCAGTTTTGCGGGCTCGCTGGCTGACCTGCTAACTTCCGCGATTGAAGCCTGGCAACGGCAACAAACGGAACTGGCGCTGCAACAGTCTGAACTTGAACTGCGCAACCAGGCGGTGGAACTGCAACATACCCTGGATGAACTGCGACGGACTCAGGCTCAGGTCATTCAAAGTGAAAAGATGTCGAGCTTGGGGCAGTTGGTTGCTGGGGTAGCTCACGAGATCAATAACCCGGTCAACTTCATCTACGGGAACTTGATGCACGCCCGTGGCTACACCCAAGATTTGATGGGGCTGGTTGAGCTGTATCAAACGACCTACCCTGACCCGCCGGAGGCGATCGCGGCAGAAATGGATGCCATTGATCTGCCCTTTTTGCTTGAAGACCTTCCCAAAATGCTGAATTCCATGAAGGTCGGGGCCGATCGCATTCAGCAGATTGTGGCGTCGCTGCGTATCTTCTCGCGCATGGATGAGGCCGAAATGAAGGCAGTCGATCTCCATGAAGGTTTAGACAGCACACTGATGATTTTGCAAAATCGCATTAAGGCCAAGGGCGATCGCCCCGAAATTGTCATTCATCGCCAGTACGGCAGCCTTCCCCCAGTGGAATGCTACGCTGGGCAGCTCAACCAGGTTTTTATGAACATTCTCAGTAATGCGATTGACGCCCTGGAGGAACATTACGAGGCACCCGACGGGGCCGATTCAGAGCTTGGGATTACCTTGACGACTACGTTAGTCGAGGATGATTTGGTTCAGATTGCGATCGCCGATACAGGGCCGGGAGTGCCGGAGTCATTGCGCGATCGCCTGTTTGATTCCTTCTTCACCACCAAAGCCATCGGTAAGGGAACGGGTATGGGTCTTTCAATTAGCTACCAAATCGTGACTGAAAAGCACGGCGGCACCCTGACCTGCACAACCCCCGAGACTGGCGGCACCTGTTTTGTGATCACCATTCCCCTCAGTCAGTCGAAGCAGTGATGCCCCATTGCCATTGGGGAGAATAGGCGCTCATTTGGTTTACTAACGGAAAATCCTGATCCCAAGGGTGTGCCAAGGTGGCCTTTAGAATTCAGCCATTCCCGCTGCAAAATTGCTGGGGTCGTGTTGTGGGAAGAAGCTATGCAAATCCTGCTGGTAGAGGATGACACCCGACTGGCGGAGTCCTTTAGCGAAGCCCTGAGTGCCCAGCGATATGCCGTTGATGTGGCCCGAGATGGAGAGTCTGCCGGGGATCGTCTCCTCACACTGTCCTATGATCTAGTGCTGATGGATGTAGCGTTGCCAAAACTCGATGGCATTCAGCTTTGTCAGCGTCTGCGGAGGGACGGTGTGTTGATTCCGGTATTGATGCTGACTGCCCGGGATACCAGTACGGATAAGGTTTTGGGCCTAGACTCCGGGGCCGGGTAGTGCTACGGAGATAATGATGCGTTGTCGTGGTGGATGAAGTGCCACAACAAGCCAATGTGATGCCGCAGGCTCTTGGAAAATGCCAAACTCCGCCTCACAAACCGGGAGACGCGCTGACAAAGGGGACAGTTGCATCGCTCAATATCGCGGGGTTTGCCGCCGTCTTTGGACACCACTCGATGCCGTTTGGATGGCAGCCCCCCTGATATGCCTCCCAGGCATCGGTGTCGAGAACCGCGCCCTGTCGATAACCTGACGGCAGCGATCGCCAACGCTGCTGAGCGCTGTCTCGCCCACGACTGCCACATGCGCCCCAACCATCTCACCGCTCGCGCAATACCAGCTATCGAGATCCGCGCTAACAACAGTCGGTCAATCAGTTCTCGCGTAGGCTGGGCAATGCGTTTATCCGTTGGATGCTCGACGAACTGGTCGCCGCAGTGGCTTATCAATTTGTTGTTGAAACTGACTGTGATGCTGGGAAACTTCCCAACGGTGAACAAACCCGGCGGCGATCGCGCATCAACTGAGCCCGATGCCGAAGGACGCGCCGAGCATGAGCCGATGTCGGAAGGCCGAATGCGTCATGAAGATCGATCCTGAACAATGCCTTACAAAGGAATGCTTGCGAGCCATTGTATGCGGGGTGTTGGGCCATCGGACGGGTCGGGATGTGAGCAATCGCTGGATTTAGCAAAGCGGATAATCTTGGACTAGGCAACGGCTTGCGTCTGTCAGGGCAGGTCGAGATGACCGATGCAGAACCGTCAGATCCCCATCCCCATCTCTCGAAAAAATGGGCTTCGATCCCCCCATCCTCTGCGGTAATCTTGGAAAACATTGGACGGTATTGCAGACGAGCTTGGGCGATCGCTCGGCAACGGCGCAGCGTTCAACAGTACTTTTTCGTTGCGATCGGGATTGATTTTGGACATGGCGCTCATCGTTCAAAAATACGGCGGCACTTCCGTTGGCTCTGTGGAACGGATTCAAGCAGTAGCCCAGAGAGTTCGGCAGACCGTGGCCGAGGGGAATCAAGTGGCGGTTGTGGTGTCCGCCATGGGCAAGACGACCGATGGCCTGGTGAAACTTGCGCAGGAAATCTCCAGCCAGCCCAGCCGTCGCGAGATGGATATGCTGCTCTCTACGGGCGAGCAGGTTTCGATTGCGCTGCTGTCAATGGCGTTGCAAGCACTGGGTCAAGACGCGATTTCGCTCACAGGTGCTCAGGTGGGCATTGTTACCGAGTCAGAACATACTCGCGCCCGCATTCTTGACATTCGCACCGATCGCATCCGTCGCCATTTACAAGATGGCAAAGTGGTTGTAGTTGCAGGCTTTCAGGGGATTAGCCAGAGTTCTGACCTGGAAATCACAACCCTGGGACGCGGCGGATCAGACACCTCGGCAGTGGCGGTGGCGGCGGCGTTGCAAGCCGACACCTGCGAGATTTACACGGATGTGCCTGGCATTTTGACCACTGATCCCCGGTTGGTGCCCGATGCGCAGTTGATGCGCGACATCACCTGCGATGAGATGTTGGAACTGGCAAGCTTGGGGGCAAAGGTGCTGCATCCGCGCGCAGTAGAAATTGCACGGAATTATGGGGTGCCGTTGGTGGTGCGTTCGAGCTGGACGCAGGAACCCGGAACGCGCGTGATTGCGCCGCTGCGATCGCCGCGATCGCTAGAAGGCTTGGAGTTGGCTCACCCCGTAGATGCGGTGGAATTTGACACCAATCAGGCCAAGGTGGCGCTGTTGCGCATCCCCGATCGCCCAGGCATTGCTGCCCGACTGTTTGGCGAAATTGCTGCCCAAAACCTCAACATTGACCTCGTGATCCAATCCATCCACGAGGGCAACACCAACGATATTGCCTTTACGGTGGCGCAGCCGAGCCTAGTACGGGCAGAAGCTGTGGCTGCCGCGATCGCCCCTGCCCTGCGAGAAACCCCGACCGACACGACCCAGGCAGAGGTCATTGTCGATCAGCGCATTGCGAAGGTCAGCATCGCTGGGGCGGGCATGATTGGTCGGCCTGGGGTGGCGGCCAAAATGTTCTCGACTTTGGCAGCGGCAGGCGTCAACATTCAAATGATCTCCACCTCTGAAGTGAAGGTGAGCTGCACGATTGATGCAGAGGACTGCGATCTTGCGATCACTGCCCTGTGCAATGCTTTCCAAGTTACCTGTTCGCCCCTAGAGGCAGAATCTGCCGCCCCAAGCGCGACGCCGGAGGTTCGTGGCGCAGCGCTGGATCTCAAGCAGGCACAGGTTGCGGTGCGCCACGTGCCCGATCGCCCTGGCATGGCTGCTCGTATCTTTGCCCTGCTGGCCGAGGCGGGCGTCAGCGTCGATATGATTATTCAGTCCCAACGGTGCCGCTTGGTAAATGGCCTCGCCACGCGCGATATCGCTTTTACCGTGGCCCAAGCCGATGCAGAGCAGGCCCGCACCATTGTCGAAGCGGCGGCGACTGAGCTGGGCTGCGGCGAGGTGCTGGTGAATGTGGCGATCGCCAAAGTCAGCGTTGTCGGCATGGGCATGATTGAAACCCCCGGCGTCGCTGCCCGTATGTTTAAAGCTCTGGCGGACGACGGCATCAACATTCAAATGATCGCCACCTCGGAGATCAAGATTAGCTGTTTGGTGAACGAAGCGGATGGCGTCAAAGCCCTGAAAGCCGTACACGGAGCCTTTGGCCTCTCTGGCTCAGAGCGCGTTGTGGTTCCAGCCTAAGGGGAAGCGACCTTCTGCCTGCTACCCTTTGCCCCCTCATTCGTCCCCACTCCCCATGTCTGCTCACTCCTCCACCCTTCCGCCCCTGACCCAAGACACAATTTGGGCAATCTTGAATGACACCCTCGACGACGACACTGTGAATGCCTTGGTGTGGGACACTCTGGGCTATTGCTTTGATAACGCGACCCAAACCTGGAATCTCGAAGCCGTTGACTCGGCTTGGGCCACGGCCTACCCAACTCCCCCAAACTTCATCGACAGCCGCCCGGCCACGGTGCAACTGACTCGGGCAATTCCCAAAGCGAACAAGCAACTGCTGAAGGAGGTGCTGGGCTTTAAGGGCTACAGCGTCGATCAACTGATTCCTCGGCTGACGCGGCGAGCCACAATGGCAAACTGGCTGCTGAGTGTGATGGTCGATCGCGGTGACCTCCTGACGAATGCACCGCAATAGGGGCACAGTCTTTGAATCCTCGTCACGGTTGTGCTACTCGGCAGCAGGATGGGCCGCGATCGCTACAGCATCCCCAGTGCGAATGGTGCCCGTTTGCAACACCCGTGCATAGACCCGGCTAAACCCAGGATGATGTTTTTGGTGAATGCGGCTGTAGCGTTTGTCTGCAAACCAGTGCATGTTTTTACGGCAGGGCGTCGTATAGCTCACCACTTCGAGCCGCACGAGCTTGCCCAACTGAAGCTGTATCCCAGGAACAACGGTGTTCCAGTCCAGACCCGCAATCGTGATATTTTCCCCCGCATAGCCCGCTGCAAGGTTGTGCCCTTCTTCCCGGAGTTGCTCAATCACCTCCTGCGACCACAGGCAGACCGCTTTGTCTGGCCCGCCGTGGATGTCAGGAGCGTTGTGCCCATCGCCCACTAACCCCATTGGCCCTACCTCCGCTTCGGGAATGGGTAGCTTGGGCACCCCACCGGGCGAAATACTGATTTGAAAAATACACGGAGTCATGACGGTCGTTAGAGTCTACCTGCCCAATCATAGCGGTCTCAGGAGAGCCCTTGACTCATCGGCTTTGGGGGAGCGGAGGCGCGCTCAAACCCTGTGAGCGATCGCCCGAGGTCGGTGATTTGGGCCATCTTCTGATGAATGAATGACAGAAGACATCGCTCGAACCGTACTCATCGTTCAATCGAGAACCTTCCAAATTCCTCGGATGCTGTTTCAAAGGCGAACTCGACCGCTTGGACGCGGGCCGCAGGCGGGCCTTCGTTGGCCCAACTCAACAACTGGTTGAGTTTTTCAGGATCGCCCTCAGCCACAATCTTGACCGTGCCGTCGGGCTGGTTGCGGACAAAGCCGGTGAGCCCCAGGCGAGTGGCCTCAGTGCGCGTGTTGTAGCGATACCCGACGCCCTGGACTTGTCCGTGAACGATGATGCAGATTCGCTCCATCATATTGGTTGCGCAAAACGTCGTTACGTTTCTTAGTGTAAGGACTTTGTCGATAGGGTCAAAAGCCAAGTGGATTAGGCCGAGCGAGGTTGCACGGGGAATGTGTTATCCAGGCTGATGGGTGGAGCCTCGAAGAACCCCCCCAGACCTGCGCTGGAGTTATCCGGTCAGCAATGGTTTAACTTCGCGGTGATTTGAGATGCTGTGTGGATTGGATTTAGAGTAAATTCTGAAAGCGGTCGTCTGCGCCGAGGGCTTTCACGGCTTTTTTGATGTCTTGTGTGCGGCTTTTGTGAACCACAAGGGTGGCGTTGCCGTCGCGCACAATGACGACATCTTCTAGGCCGATGGTGACGATGACTTCATTGTCGTCTGAGGCATAGATGACGCTGCCCTGGGTGTCGATGCCCACGTGCTGTGCCATTTCGACGTTGGGGCGATCGCTGGTTTTCAGCAAGCGTTCGACGGCATTCCAGTCGCCGAGGTCGTCCCAACCAAAGGTGACGGGCATGACGCAGGCGCGATCGGTTTTTTCCATCACGGCATAGTCAATGCTGAGCTTTGTGAGACTGGGATAGGCGGCGACGCCCTGGTCGCGGAGGGCGGTTATTAGTTCTGGAGCATGGGCGTCCAATTCTTCGAGCATGACGGCTGCCGGGAAGATGAACATGCCACTATTCCAGCTAAAGCGCCCACTGGCCAGGAAGGTTTCGGCGGTGGCTTGGTCGGGTTTTTCGGTGAAGCGGGCCACTCGATAGGCTGGAATGTTATGGTAGCTACCGACTCCCTCGCCTTGTTCAATGTAGCCATAGCCGGTGGCAGCATCGGTGGGTGTGATCCCCAGGGTGGCGATCGCCCCTTGGCTGCGGGCGAGGTCTGCGGCGGCAGCCAGGGTGTTGCGATAGGCGTCTTCGTCAGCAATCCAATGATCCGCAGGGAAGAAGCCCGCGATCACATCCTCGCCATGACGTTTTGCGACTTCTAAGGTGGCCCAGGCTACGGCTGGGGCCGTATCGCGCCCCTCTGGCTCCACCAAAAGATTGCTCTTGGGTAAGTCGGGCAGTTGTTCGCGCACGCCATCCGCCAAATGGGACGCGGTAATGACCCATAGCGCATCCCAGTCTTTGGCCACAGGCAACAGACGCTGGGCCGTGGCTTGCAGTAAACTTGAGCCGCTTCCATCCAGACACAAAAACTGCTTGGGACGTTGGAGACGGCTCACCGGCCAAAATCGTTCTCCCTTGCCACCGGCCAAAATCACAGGAATCAAGCGTTGGGTCATGGGGCAGACACTCTCGCTACTGTCCGCATCATCCTACCGTCAGACCCAGATCATCGGGATATAATCCCTGTAATATTGATTAACAAATCATCATCTTGCGAAGATTTTGATAGGTTAACTGCGTCGTCCTGGTGAGCGACTGCGTGGTCTGTATTGAATGGCACTCCCCGCGTCCCCAAAGCGGTTTATCCGTTGAGATTAAGACAACCCTGTGTGAGGATTCATGACCCCACCGCCCCTAGACCTGCCGACTGTCGAGAATTCCTCGGAAGCGAGCCCCGAGGCCGCAGATCATCCACTTCACTCATTTGGGGCAACACCTCTTCCGACCTCTCGACGCTCTGGTATGCGCTGGCTCCGTCGAATGGGGTGGGGGCTTGTCTTCGTCGGTACGGCGATCGCGTCGGCTGTAGGGGGTGCTCTGCTTGCTACTACGGTGCCGCTGCCGTCTTGGGTGGCGCGTGATACGGCTGAACCTCTGAATGTAGTTGACCTGTGGCAATCTGGGTTTCGCTATCGTGTCACGCGCCCGGTCAATATTGTCGTCATGGGGATTGATGAAGTTCCTGGGAGTGAGCCCGGCAGTCCAGAAGCGTTTGAAGGGCGTACAGATACTTTGCTCTTGCTGCGGGTTGACCCTGATG
Source organism: Leptolyngbyaceae cyanobacterium T60_A2020_046 (assembly GCA_015272155.1). Classification (GTDB taxonomy): domain Bacteria; phylum Cyanobacteriota; class Cyanobacteriia; order Phormidesmidales; family Phormidesmidaceae; genus JACYME01. The sequence continues at coordinate 27,589 of JACYME010000007.1, read as the reverse complement.
CAAAGAACATCAACTTGCTCAGCATCCCACGAGATACGCGGGTTGACATCCCCGGTGCTGGGGTCGCAAAAATCAACGATGCCAATGTCGTCGGCGGGCCAGAACTAGTCGCTGAAACGATTCAAGCGAATCTTGGCCCTGTTCCCGTTGACCGCTATGTGCGCGTGAATACTGAGGCGTTTCGCGAAATTGTGGATCTCGTTGGCGGTGTGGAGGTGATGGTGCCTCAACGCATGAAGTATCGCGATCGCACCCAGGACCTCAATATTGATCTAGAGCAAGGTTGGCAAACCTTGAATGGGGATCAAGCCGAACAATTCGCTCGCTTTCGAGCTGACGGCCAAGGCGATATTGGCCGAGTTCAGCGTCAGCAGATGTTGCTCAAAGCACTGCGCGAGCGGCTGACCAGCCCCACCGTGATTCCGCGCCTGCCTCAAATTATCCGCGTCGCACTGCGCTATGTAGACACCAATCTAACCCTAGAGGAAATCCTGGCGCTCGCCAGCTTCTCCCTTGATTTAGAGGCGGTTAACTTTCAGATGGTGATGCTTCCGGGGCGGTTTAGTACGCCCGATGAGTTTATTGCGAGCTATTGGATTCTGGAGCCCGGTGCAAGTCAGCAGGTGATGACTGAGTTTTTCAACCTTGATACGGTGGCGCTTTTATCCCATTCAGAACCAACGACCGTGACAGGAATGCGCATTGCGATTCAAAATGCATCCAGTCAGCGAGGGGCGTCTCAAGCGGTTGCCCAGGCACTTCGACAACAGGGGTTTTACAACGTTTACGTCATTTCAGATTGGCCAACAACCCTTCAGCGCACCCAAGTGATTGCCCAGCGTGGAGATCTCGATAGTGCCCAGGTCGTGAGTTCAGTGCTGGGGGTGGGGCGTGTCGTGGCTGAGTCAACGGGAGATCTTCAGTCTGATCTCACGCTCCGTATTGGTGAAGATTGGATCGCGCCGGGTACGACGATGCAGTAGTCTTCATGGCCCGAGAGGGGTTGCGTCAACTGGTGATCCCGAATCCCACTGACCTCCTCCAAAGGGGGAAATGCCTTGATGTTGCCTTGGTGCTGCGGGCTCGGAATGGTGCTTGCATCCCCAGGTTTGCGATCGCGCTAGGCTCAGAGAAAAGTCTCGACTGTGCAGTGGAGGTTCTCGATGGATGAGTCTTCAACGACACCTGCATCATTGCCGCATGATGGGCAAGCAAACCTGACATCCGCCAGTCCTGCGGGACAACGGGTCAGACGGTTGCTGCGAATATTTTGGCTTGCCTTAGCACTGGCGATCGCTAGTGTGTTGCTGTGGGCTGCGCCCGCGATCGCGGCGTCTTTAGCCTGTTACTTCACTTAGTCGATGTGGTCGCGCCACGCTGGCCAGCGGGTCACCTCTTCAAACAGCGAACGATAGCCCTGCACATTTGGGTGTAGGCCGTCCTCAGAGAGACGCGATCGCCACCAAATTTCACCTCGGTTCAACCACAGGTCAAAAATATCGAGGTAGGGAACATTGACCTGGGCACAAAGCTGCTTCGTTGCTTCTTTATATCGAAATTGATCGGCTTGGCTGTAGTACAGCACCTCAGCAAAGGGCATTGCCTCAGCCAGCACGGGCGTCATGCCCACGAAGAAAACGGGGCAAAGGTCGCGCGCCTCCTCTAGAAGCGTGGCCATCTGGTGTTGAAACGTTTCAAAATCGGTGTAGTGCCGCCCCTCGGGTTTGCCCACGCGGGCAGAGTCGTTGATTCCGACGGATAGAATGAGAACTTCTGGCAATCGGTTGCGGAGTTCGCCCCGCGTCCGAAACTCATGATCAAGGCGCTCCAAGACCTTGCCAACGCTGTCACCCCGGACGCCTAGGTTGTACAACGCATGGTCAGGGGTGCCTGGCTGCATCCAATACCGTCGCAGGCGCTCGACCCATCCCCCACCCTCAGGATCACCATAGCCATAAATCACGCTATCTCCAATGGCGACGATGCGCTTTGGGGCCGAGGGAACAACACGCAGCGATCGCGCAGCAGAGGAAGTCGCTAACATATCACCTACAGCGTTACAAAGGCCAAACACATACGATAGGGTGGCATTCTATTGCCGGTCACCACTCTGCAACGGACTTTATCATCCTAAAGAATTCTTTTCAATTGTTTGTAAATCGCATCCCGTTGGCCAGGCTCATGGGTTGGCAAAAGACGGGCGATCGCAGCGGCTTCTCAGTTGGGCTGATATGCTAAAGAGATGAAATCCTTAACCTAAGATTTGAACATGTTGCGCAACACTTCGCCCTTTGAGAGCCAACAGCTCATGCGTCGTACCGAAGATTTGATTCGCGCGGCATCCAACCGATATCGGATCACCGTACAAGTGGCTAACCGAGCCCAGCGCCGCCGCTTTGAGGAGTTTGAAGCGCTCGACGACCCTCGCATGAAGCCCGTACTGCGCGCCATTATTGAAATGTCGGACGAGCTGACCCAGCCCGAAATCATTGGTGAATAGGCCAGCGTGGCAGGTTATCTCAAGGAAGGATCTGGGTGGCGTCTGGGGTGGAACCCCGATGCTCCTGTGTTTCAGGGGCTCCTGGGTGGTGCAGATTGGGCCGTGGAGCTAACCGCCGATGAGTTTCAAGACTTCTGCCGATTGACCCGTCAACTGGTGGAAACCCTGGCTGCGATCGCGCCAGAACTGATGGCCGAAGAACGCATTGCCTGTGAACTCGAAACTGATCGCCTCTGGGTCGAGATTGAAGGTGACCCCAAGTCCTATGAGCTGCGGTTTATCGTGCTAACCGGGCGTGGGGTAGAGGGGGCTTGGCCACCCAGCGCTGCGATCGCGGTTGTGGGCGCGATTGCCCTGACAACTTTCGCTTGAACCTGCGTGCTAAATCGTAAACAAGTATGAAAAACCCCTCTAAATCATGACCACCACTCGCTAACCCTGTGTCGCACTAGGGGAATCAAGGCATAATCAGCCCAAGTGATCGGGACAGCCCATTCACCGTGTAGCATGTGCCCACTGGGGTGATTTTCTTGAGCGGAATGCACTGGTTATGAAAATTAAAGTCAAAAGCGACACCCTATTTAAGCTCAAGCCTAAGCTCTCGGGAGAGTTGACAGAGGCGGAAAAGGTGTTCGTTAAAAACGGCACCGAGTACGAAATCGAGTTCTACACCGAAGTGGCGGACAACCACCTCCGCGTTGAGCTTGCTAACGTCATCTTAGGCGACCAGCGCACGTTCACATGGTATGTCTATCGTCCCGATGTCGAAATCACAGGATCGCCCGTTAAGCTCACGGTGGTGAGCGACACTTTGTTTAAGCTTAAGCCCAATATTTCCAGCGAATTGGCCGATAACGAAAAGGTTTTCGTCAAAAACGGAACTGAATTTGAGATTCAGTCGTATCTGCCTGCCGCTGGTAATCACGTCCGAGTTGCGATCGCAAATGCTTTCCTCGGGCCTGAAAATCGCAACACCTGGTATGCCTATAACCCCGACGTCAAGATCGATGGGCAAAAAATCGACCTTAAGGTCATCAGTGATACCCTCTTTAAGGCCAAGCCCGTCCTATCGAGCCAGTTGAGCGATGCCGAAAAGGTTTTCGTCCCTAACAAGACGGTCTTTGAGTTACAGTCCTACGCCCAAGCCGAAGGTAATCATATTAAGGTGGCGCTCTCTGGGGCTTTCCTCGGGCCTGAAAATCGCAATACCTGGTATGCCTTTGGCCCCGATATTCAAATCGAAGGCAACGAGCCTAACAACAAGCCCCAAGACACGAACTCAGCGAGTTCTGGTGCCGCGACTCCGGCAACTCCGACGAATCCTGGTCAAGCGTTACGATTCCCAGGCTTTACGGGCGCATACTACACCAACCAGCCAATTGTGACTGGTGGCAACTTTACCTGGGGTGAAGCGACCCACGGCGGAACCCGTATCCCAGCCAGCGCCAATGTCGTCTATGGCATGATTCGCATTGCGAAAGCGATGGAAGAAATTCGTAAAATCTTTGGAAATCGACCCATTCGCATTAATTCTTGGTATCGTGACCCGGCCACAAATGCTCGGGTAGGCGGTGCTTCCCAGTCTCGTCACTTAGTCGGCGATGCGGTGGATTTTGTGATCCCAGGCTATCATCCCTACGACGTATTTGCAGAACTAGATTCCTGGTGGGGATCACGTGGCGGTTTAGCGAGTGCCACCGTCTTTACACATATTGACTCCCGGGGCTATCGAGCCCGCTGGTCCTACGGGTTCTAGGCGGTTAGGGCGTGCCAAAAAAATCTGCGATCGCGCTTCCGCAGGGCTATGCTATGCTTGTTAAGCATGACTGAAAGCCGGGGCGTAGCGCAGCTTGGTAGCGCACTACTTTGGGGTAGTAGGGGTCGTGGGTTCAAATCCCGCCGCTCCGATTCAGTTAAGACATCGCGCAGCCTCCCAATCTTGGGAGGCTGCGTTGTTTTTAGGGGGTGTTGTGGGGATGTGGGCCTGTGTTCTGTCACAGTGAGGATGGATTAGGTTGCGAGGGCATGGCTTTAGGAGCACGGCTTGCCTTGAACCGAACCGTATCTCTTACCCCTTGAACCCCGCCATCCTGGCAAAATCAGCCTAGCCAGTGACTTCCGTGGAGGGTTCTCCGATTCAGGGACGCATCAGTAAGCGAGGAACCCTATCGTTCTCGAGGCAGATTTTGGGCTGCTAATCCCCGCGCTAACCCGAGTTCCGGCTGAACCCTCTGGTAAAAAAGCGCTTGTGCAGCTCTCAGCGAGAGATAACCCTGCCAGGGATGAATGACGGCGCGGTAAGACCTTTTGATGACGGAACTGATGCTCTTGGGAAATGCAGGTGAATGGTGGTTGATGCGATCTCAGGGGCTACTTGCCATCTCGCGACACTCTGGCTTGCAGCAGCGGAATCGCCTCACAACCCCTGACGGCAATCTCAGCAAGGACACTAGGACGCCCTGGTTTTGCAAAACTGATAGAGAAATGATAACTCTTTCCAGCGATAGCCAATGAACTGGGCTGACTCTGGAAGACGTGCATCGTCGTCAACGACGGCTAAAGCTCACAATTTTGTCGGGCGATTCAGAATCTTTTCGGTAATAAGGGATAATAACTCCAGATTTGATGGGAGGTAAGCAAGATAGCCATAGAATAAACTCTGCTACATCTAAAGAAAGGATTGATGTTGATTTCATAGTTTCTTTGAATTCACGGCATAGAATAAAGCAAGAATTTTGGGGCGTAACATGGCAGATTCTGGAATCACTCAATCGGTAGAAAGTAGTGATAACCTACCCCGTGAGACCCGGGTCAATCAACTCCGTAATATGCTGGAAACCCTGCAAATTGCAGAGGAAATCGCCAAGCAAGGCTACCTCATCACCAGTTCTGAGTTGGCCGACTTGATGGATGTCAACGCGAGTGCGGTCACAAGCCGAGGTGAGTATTGGGCGTGGCGAAACTGGTCTGTGTCCAGGGTTCGGCGAGAAGGCAATCAGATTCTCTGGCAGCTTGAGCGTTTAGATTAGCTTCCTTGAGTGGTGGGTTGTCGTGTCTCATAGCGCTTGTGCCGAACTGGCGCGATCGCACTTTCATTGCATCCCTTAACCTGCCATTATTTTCTGATTTCACCCCATCGTTCCTGTCAGAAAATCACGACATAGTGACGGCATTGCGTCGCCTGAACGCGGTAATTCGTCCGCATAGGATCTGCTGTGATTTAGGATTTGTGTCGCCCTTCAGGTTTTTCTGTGGGTCGAACTAGAATTCGCTTTGCCTTAAATTTGCCTCATTCTAAATTTCTCTCTTCAGGAAGCAGACGTGCGGAACATGCTGATTCTGCAAGAGAGGCTCGGCACTGACTGACTAAACACAGGCACCTCAGAGTCCTGAGATTTTGTTGCTTTACTGTAGAATCTTCACCCTTGAACTCTGGGACTGAAAGTTTTCTCTTGCGGATAGGCGATCGACGAGAAATTGAAGGGTGCCAGAGATGTGTCGGCAGCTAAAGGGTCGGAAACGAGGAGAGAGGGCGGCGGCGGAAAGCGATCGCCTGTCTGGGTATCAGCATGCTTATGTTTTGCGAGTTATGTTGATGCCAGGCATTGAGCTACCTCCATCTTTGCCCACGGGCCATTACCTCTGTAAGAGACAAATTAGTACTCGGTGGTAACAGTCTCGATACCGAGTTGTCCTCATCTCCGGACCCCTTCTCCCAAAACTTAGGAGAAGGGGAGTGAGGGGCCTTGAGTCCCCCTCCCAAGGCTGGCCTCTAAGTACACATATCTCGTCAATCGCTCCAATTGGCTGATTTTGGTTTCCTTCGACCCCCGATTTCGGGGGGGGATCAGACTTCAAAGTCCCCCAGGATTGCGGGATTTAAGAGTGAGGGCCAATGGGTGAGCAAATTTACGCCGGATCGTACTAGCAGAAGCAATGGCTTCTGCTTTGGGAAAAACAATCTCTCTGGCAGCAAGACTTTGGTGGGTCATAACCTCCTTGAAGCGCGATCTCGACCGCCTTCCAGAATATTGATGACCTCTTATGTGAATTGGCCACACGCTAGACGCATTTTAGGTAAAGGAGTTTTGGCGCAGCTTGTGCGGTGTAGGGCAGCCCCAGAAATGCGTAAAGTCACTGATAAGTTCGTATAAATAAAAACCTAAAATGTATTAGGGTCATTCACTGTCTGCACTGTGTCGCGACGAGTGCGAACGAGGCTCCAAAGTGTTGTTTGCGTAATTGTAATAAGGTCTCCGTGTGATTGATCTGCCACGTGAAGCTTGTGTGATGACCCACTGGTGATCACGTAAAAGTCTGGCAAACTTTGGATACCTGATGGATGGCAGCTTCTGGTTCGCACTGGGTCACCGTATCAACAGGAAGCATCTAGCCAAGCGACTCAATTTGTTTCCTTTGGAGGGATAGATTGGCGATGTTAATCGGCAAACGTATTTTTTCGGGTGCCGCCATTGCCGCCATTTTAGTGGTCGGCACTATGGCTGGTAGCGCTGAAGCTCGGGGCGGCCCACCTTCGGGCGGTGGTGGTGGCGGTGGTTTTTCTATCGGCAGCTGTAACGTTGGAGATGTTTTGGCGGAGGGTTCCAAAGCGGTTTCTTGTCAGAATTTTTCTGGGAATGATTCGGTCGCGTTCTTGAACAACTCCAGTGGCCTGACGGGTGACTTTGCCACGAGCATTTCTGCTTTGGGTGAGGGAACGTGGTCGTTGTTCGGTAAGTCTGATGAAGCGAGCGACTCGGTCAACGATATTCCTAAGGGACAGAAGACGGGAACATGGTCGTTCACTGACGGTCTGGAAGATCCCTTTGTGCTTGTTTTGAAGGCTGCTGGCTTTTACTCGGCCTACTATTTTGATAGTTTTGACTCTGCGGTTAAGAATGGCACGTTTAATGTCAGTGGTGTGACAACTGGGGTGGGTGGTAAGTCCGCAGACTTGTCTCACATTTCTGTCTACAAGTTTGCTCCCCGTGTGCAGCCTGCTCCTCAACCGCCTCGGGTACCTGAACCTGCTGCATTGCTGGGGCTGCTGGTTGTTGCTGGTTTTGGATCTCGCTTGAAGCGGTCTCAAGCGGTTTAACTGAGTCAGCGATGAAGGGTAGCTCTCCCTTTCGTAAGGCGCATTCTCAGCCCCCCTCCAATTGTTACTTGTGGGTTTTCAATCCCCTGTCTAGTGCTAGGCAGGGGATTTTGTCTGTAGGGAAAGGTTGCGGTGGCGATATTCAGTGGCTTGTTGGCTGGAGAGTCAAGGGGTTAGTGCGACTGACGGGAGGTTGTGCCTAGGTCGCGTTTAGTTGCTGAGGGAGGCAATTTTGTCGAGTATGCGTTTGCTCTGTGGGGATATCGGTGAAGATAAATGACGGTGCCTTGCGGTTTTGTTCGATGGGGGAGTGCCATCTGCCTTGTGCAACAGATTGAGGGTCAGGGTTTGGTGATGGTTAAGTCGTGTTGGTGAGGTGCGTGGCGTGGTTTTGAGTTGATGCTAACCCTTGGAGTGCGTTATGGATTCTGTTGGAGGCGTTGAGCAGGGGGTGAGTTGCTGGTATTCACAGCACTGGTATTAGGCGCGATCGCTGAGCACGCGCAGTCTGTCAATTCAAAGAAATGATTTTATGCCCTCTTCGTCGCGTTCCTTTACGACAACGTTTGGCCGATTGACCATTGCCAATATCGTTGCCAACTTGATGGTGCCCTTGGCGGGGATCATTGATACGGCGTTTTTGGGGCACCTGGCTGAAATTCAAGCTTTGGCTGGGGTGGCGATCGCCACGGTGATTTTCAACGTGATGTACTGGAGCTTTGGATTTTTGCGAATGGGGACAACTGGGCTGATTGCTCAGGCTGTGGGGCAGCGTGATGTTGACCAGTTGCATCTGACGCTCTTGCGGAATGGAGCTTTGGCGCTAGGGCTGGGGCTTCTTTTGGTGGCGGGGCAAGTTCCGATTCGTCAGGTCGGATTTCACCTTTTGAGTGTTGCGCCCGACGTGCGCGCGGCGGGTGAAGCCTTTTTCACGGCAAGGATTTGGGGCTCACCCGCTGTATTGATGAACTATGTGGTGCTGGGCTGGTTTTTAGGTCGAGGTCAAGGCGATCGCCTCATGCTGCTCTCTTTAGTGAGCAATGGCAGCAATATTCTGTTAGATGCTTTGTTCATCCAGCGTTTTGGCTGGGGGAGTGCAGGCGCAGGCACAGCGACAACCTTGAGTCAAGGGCTGATGCTCGCAGTTGGACTGCTGTGCTTGCATCGGGACATTTCCTGGGGGCGAGTGTGGGTCGCGCGTCGTCGATTTACTGAAGCTGCGACGTTTCAGGTCATGCTGCAACTCAACCGCGACCTTTTGATTCGGACTTTTGCCCTGGTCATGAGTTTTGCTCTGTTTACCCATTGGAGTGCGCAACTGAGTACTGAAATTCTGGCGGCGAATACGCTTTTGCTTCAGGTGGTGACGCTAGCGGCCTATTTTATTGATGGCATTGCCTTTGCAACAGAGAGTTTTGCGGGCCAGTTTGCAGGATCAGGCGATCGCGCCAAACTCAAGAAATTACTGTATTTCGGTGTGCTGAGTAGTGTTCTGGTCGGTACTGGCTTTGCGATCGCCTTTGCGGGGTTACCGCACCCTTTATTTCGCCTCATGACCAGCCACAATGCTATCTTGGCTGAAACCCAGCGATTAAGCCTTTGGTTATTGCCAACGCTGATACTCGGCGCGATCGCCTATTTGCTGGATGGTTATTTTCTCGGTTTGACAGAAGGCCATGCGCTGCGACAATCAACCTTAGTCGCTGCGGGGCTGGGCTTTTTGCCCACGGGACTCGCTGCGCAATGGGTGGGGTCAGTGCATCTCCTGTGGTTGGCAATGGTGGCACTCATGGGACTCCGGGCACTGACCTTGGTGGTACAGGTGCCGCGAACCCTGCAAGCAGGCTCTTGCTCAGGCCAGAACTGCGAAGAAGGGGCTGTGCGGTGAGACGCCCTGGGGTTGAGTCCGTCGTTCCCAGATTCGGAATCTCTTCAACTGCTGAGAGCGATCGCGCGCTGACGCGCGGCTTCAAATAGAATGACCGCTGCCGCAACGCCAACGTTCAAAGATTCTACGGACGTTGCCATTGGGATGTGGATGCGCTGGGTTGATGCCTGTAGGGCGGCCTCAGAAAGCCCCGCTCCTTCGTTGCCCAACAGGATAACCGTTGGTTGCCGGAGGTCAATGTTCCAGTAGGGTTGAGCATCGGTTACGCAGGTCGCTAAAACCTGACACCCGTGAGCTTGCCATTCGGATATTTGCGGGATGATCTGAGCACTCGTTGCGATTGGGACCCGAAACCATTGCCCTGATGAGGCACGCAGCACTTTGGGATGAAATGGGTCAACACTATTTGCGCTGAGCCAGAGGCCGTCGCAGCCGACTGCTGCTGCAGTGCGAATGACCGTGCCAAGGTTCCCTGGATCCTGTAAGGTTTCGAAGGCGATCGCCAAACTAGGCCGGAGCGGTAAGGTCGCGTGATTAACCGGAAATGGCGCGATCGCCACAATTCCATCGGGAGTTACAGTTGTGGCGATCGCCGCCAACACCTCTGGCGAAACTGGGATAACGCTGCCCGCAAAATGCTGAAGCTGCGTAGAAAGCTCAGGGTGCTTGGTTTGCCAGTCTGGCGTCAGACAAACCGTTGTGAGGGGATAGGCGACGTTCAGTGCTTCTTGGATGAGATGGGTGCCTTCGAGCAAAAACTCCTGCTGCGATCGCCGATATTTTCCTTGATGCAACTTTTTGATGTGCTTGACTAGGGGATTTTTGACGCTCGTCAGCACCGATGTTCGCCTCTTGCGCGATCGCTCAGAAAAAGTAATCTTTTCTAAGAATCAATTTATAAAGACAAATCTTTCATCACCTGGATAAAGATTAACTTCAAGAATTGAAGCTGATGATAAAGCTTGCTAAAGCACCATTAACCTAATCATCAAAAGAGTTCCCTCTTTATAATGCGGAACCCGGGACTTGAACCCGGAAGTCCTTGCGAACACTAGAACCTGAATCTAGCGCGTCTACCAATTCCGCCAGTTCCGCTTATGCATTGCAATTTGCGCTGCGACTGCTAATCATGCCTTACACCTGAGCCCAAAGTCAACTCCCTTTTGCAGAAAACTTGATCAGCATTGTCTGCCTGGGCTGGCAACCGCGAGAAAAATCTGTAAGCTGCTCTCACGGAACGGATTGAAAGAAAGCTTAGAGAAATTAATGGCATTGGGTAGAATCTAGACGATATTTCTACTTGAGTTGTTGCGCTTTGCCTTGGAGGGTAAACCCATCGTCACGCCTACTGCTTTGCATCAACGGTCTGCTTCCCCTGAAGCCGACGACGCGGCTCTGGAAATTTGGGGGCAGCATTGCCTCTCGGGGCATGTTTCTATCAGCGGTGCTAAGAACTCAGCGTTGGTTGTCATGGCGGGTGCCCTGCTGTGTTCTCAGCCGTGCCGCCTGCGCAACATTCCGAACTTAGTTGACGTGAGACGCATGATCTCAGTGCTTTCTGCACTGGGCGTCAAGGTTTCTCATCATGACGATGTCTTGGATCTCGATCCCAGTGACATCAGCCATACCCGTGCGCCTTACGACATCGTGAGTCAGCTGCGAGCCAGTTTCTTCATCATTGGCCCTCTGCTGGCGCGCATGGGAGTGGCGCGAATTCCGTTGCCGGGGGGGTGCGCGATCGGGGCTCGCCCGGTTGAGCTGCATGTGCGTGGCCTTCAGGCCATGGGGGCCGATGTTCATATCGACCACGGCACAGTCCACGCCTGCATTCCTGGGATTCGAGGCCGATTGCAAGGGACCCAAATTTATCTGGACTATCCCAGTGTGGGCGCGACCGAGACACTGATGATGGCAGCAACCCTGGCCGAGGGGGAAACCATTATCGATAATGCGGCCCAGGAGCCAGAAATTGTTGACTTGGCCAACTTTTGTCGGGCGATGGGAGCCCGCATTCGCGGTGTAGGCACGAACACTGTCACTATTGTTGGGGTGCCTAGCCTACACACAACAGACTACGCCATCATCCCCGATCGCATTGAGGTGGGGACATTTTTGGTCGCTGGCGCTATCACCCGCTCTGAGATTTCGCTGTCGCCCATTGTGCCCGAGCACCTCAGTGCAGTGATTGCCAAGCTGCGTGAGGCCGGGTCTGATGTGGTGTTTGAATCTCCAAATCGGGTACGACTGATTCCAGGGGCAGAAATTCAAGCAACTGATATCCAAACCCTGCCCTATCCAGGTTTTCCGACAGATATGCAGGCCCAGTTCATGGCGTTGATGACCCTCAGCAACGGCAGCAGCATGATTACGGAAACTGTGTTTGAGAATCGGCTGCGCCATGTGGCGGAGTTTTGTCGCATGGGGGCCAATATTCGCATGAATGGCAACTGCGCGATTGTACAGGGGGTGCCTCTGTTGTCGGGTGCGCCAGTGATGGCGACTGACCTGCGAGCCTCGGCAGCGCTGGTGTTGGCGGGGCTTGGAGCCCAAGGCAAGACCGTTGTGCGAGGGTTGCATCACCTCGATCGCGGCTACGAGAAAATTGAGCAAAAACTCCTCAAGCTCGGAGCCAAAATTCAGCGAGTGTCCGAGGGGGGCGCGGTTGCAGAGGATGAGGTGGAGGGAACACTGCCTCATGGGACGCAATCTTCGCTGGTTGGCCCAGATGTGATGCGATGACAGTCGCTGGTTGCGTCTGATAGGTTGCTCAGACGGGATATCCCTGTCATAGTGGGGAGGAGGGCAAGCTGTTGTCTTTCCTCCCTCGACGATTTAAGACATGGATGCTGCCGCCGTTAAAACGACGCTTACGGGGCTAAAAGCCGATCAGTTTCGTCATCCCCTTGATTTGCAAGCCACGTCTGCGCTGCGCCAAATTCCGGGCCTAGACCTATTGATTCGTGCGGCGGTTGGCCTGATCGCAGAGCAGGTGTTTTATCTCGACAATATTTCGTCGAGTGTTTTGGTAGGGCCGCAACAACTTCCCGAGATTTATCAGTTGTTGCTGGATGCTTGCCAGATCCTCGATCTGGAAGTCCCGCAGCTTTATGTGCGTCAACACCCGGTTCCGAATGCCTATACCTTTGCGATGCGGGGACGGCAGCCGTTTATCGTGATGCATACGTCGTTGCTGGACTTGCTGACACCGCCCGAGATCCAGGCGGTAATTGGCCATGAGCTGGGGCATCTCAAGTGTGACCACAGCGTTTATCTGACGCTGGCAAATTTGATTGCGATCGCGGCAGGGCAGTTACCTTTTGGCGAGGTGATTGTGCAAAACCTGCAAACTCAGATTATGGAGTGGGTGCGCTGTGCCGAGTTTACCTGCGATCGCGCCGCCCTACTCGCGGTACAAGATGCCCGAGTCGTGGCTTCCTTACTGATGAAACTGTCTGGGGGTTCGCCAACGCTGGCTTCTCAGCTCAACCTAGATGCCTTTTTGGCCCAAGCCCGGAGCTATGATGAGGCGACAGCGAGCCAGCTTGGAGACATGATTCGCCAACTGCGTACTCAGGCGCTCACCCATCCGTTGCCGGTGCTCCGCGCGCGCGAAATCGATCGCTGGGCGACGACGCCTGAATATCAGCGACTTCTGCATCCCAAAAATTCCGTTCGTCAGTATAATGGTGAAGCGACATTCAAGGGCGAATGGCGGAATTGGTAGACGCACCACACTCAAAATGTGGCGGCTTCGGTCATGAGAGTTCGAGTCTCTCTTCGCCCATTGGTTGGCTATATTACAAAGTGTATTGACTCCTGTGGAGCGTCTAGTCATGACCCGACTCAAACGTTGGGAGTCGCCTCGTCATGTAGGCCGCAATGAGAAAGGCCGGGGTGGTTCTGCTCGACAACGGCAGCGTCGCAAGCAACAGCAGCTTTTACGACAACGCCTCAAGTCTTCTCAATCTCAGACTTCATCGGGAGAGGGTTATGCCTCTCCTTTTTTATGGCTGATGTCCGATTCTATGTGGTTCAAGCGCTGTGTGGTGTAAAGGGTCTCCCTTCTGGCCTACAGCCTGAGATCAGGTGAGGCGCGATCGCGTGCAGGGCATCCAGCCCTATCCCGAGGCTATCGGCCCGCGACGGTTCTGGCAGGAGAAGACTCGGGCTGCCATTGTGATTGGGTGCGCATCACGACACTTTCGATGAGGCCAGGGGAGAGGCTTGGGTGCGGAGCCAAGTCGGCGATGGTGACTGTCAGCACAACGGCCAGGACAAGGCGATGGAGTTTGATTTCGCGGTGTGAGATCATGACAACCTCTGGTGGGGTGGGCGCGGTGCGGCGGCTGGAGGAACAATCCGCAGAATCACGGATGGTGATAGGGAAGGATTCAAGGGCAATCCGCGAGATTACAGATTGTCCTGGGATAGACGATCGCGGGATGCGCATCAAGACTTAGTGCGAGACTGCCTGCAACTGTTGCGAGTCAGTGTGTTGGGAAATTTTGAGCATCATTAAAAACGCCGCCCGAAGCGTCGGGCGGCGTCAGTGTTTGGGGTTGGGGTCGGGTCGGTTAATCCGTTTTGCTGACCCAGCTTAGAAATCGGTATTGGGCCAGGGCAGCCTGTTCAGAGGCAGTCGTTTAGCCGATGCGTAACAGTTCCACATCAAAGATCAGTGTGGCATTGGGGGGAATGACGCCACCAGCCCCACGCGCGCCGTAGCCCAACTCAGACGGAATGATCAGTTTGCGTTGCCCGCCAACGCGCATGGTGGAAACGCCTTCATCCCAGCCTTTGATCACTTGGCCGACGCCAATGGTGAAGGTGAAGGGACGGTTGCGATCGCGGGAGCTATCAAACTTGGTTCCGTCTTCTAGGGTGCCGGTATAGTGAACGGTGACGCTCTGCCCTGGTTGTGGCATGGCTCCGGTGCCTTCCACAAGATCGACATACTGTAATCCAGAGTCAGTCGTGACAAGATTTTCTTCGGCCATTTCGGATGCGTCCTCGGTTGCAGGCTCTTCGGGAGCCAAGTCAAGGGCTGATTGTGCCACCTGGATTACAGCCTCAGGGGTAGCGTCAGCGTTGGAAAGGTTAGCTGCGATCGCGTCTTGGGAGCCACTGGTGAACTGGGCCACCACCAACACCACACAAAACGCAGCCAAAACAGCAAAGCTAATTAGGATATCGCGCACGGAAATTCCTCCAGCAGGGATTTACGGCAACGGCTTGGGTCATGGTTACTTGGTATCCGGTGCTTGCGGGCTGAGTTGAGAAATGGGGCACAGGCGATAATTCGCGATCGCCCCGGTGGTTTCACCCGATCAAGAGCCTGTGAACCCCCCAAAGCCAGCAAATTTGCAAGCTTACCCAGTCTCTCACGATCCTGCAATGGATGAGAACGATGGGCATGGTGGAATTCCCAAAAAGCGGTGAACCATTAGCGCCAGAGTTTATTTTCTAACTCGCGTACCTGCCGTTCCAGGCGATCGAGGCGTCCGCGCAGTTCGTCCATTTCTGCTTGGCGCGGAACCCCCAGGTCTTGCAGCACATTGCGGAGTTGACGCTGCATCTGGTCTTCAAAGCTGCTGGCATCGCCGGAAAATTGTGCCATCACGTCATCGACAAGCTTGCTAGCCTGCTCGGGATGAAAGCGTCCTTCCTTGACCCACTCATCGGTGACCTGCCGCAGGCGCTCTGCCACAAGGGAAGTCGTGCCAATGCCGATCATGAGTAACTGGCGAAATAGGCTGTTTGTATCCATAAATCCTCTGGGTTGCAGGCCGATTAGGGGGTGTGTCTTGCCATGACATCTCGCTTCATTCTGGCAAAGAACCCTCGCTGCGCTCTAGCCCAAAAACCGAACCCTTGTCGAGTGTAATGTGGCTGATCGCATTCCCCCGGGGCTTGACAGTATTGCGTATTGTAAAGATGGGGCGATCGCGTCCGACTACCTTGTCAGTGGCATGTGAGGTTAACGATTTTGGTCGTTGAATGGCTCAAGTTTCGGGTACCTGCGGATCAGCGGGAGCGCTACATCCAGATAGATGACGAGATTTGGACCGCAGCTTTGCGGGGATATCCAGGGTTTTTGTCGAAGGAAACCTGGATTGACCCAAATGACGATGAATCTGTGATTTTTGTGATCCACTGGCGTACACGGGCCGAGTGGAAAGCAATTCCTGAGGCTGATTTGCAGGCGATTGATCACCGCTTTCAGGCGGCCTTGGGATTTGAGGCGATGATGGAGGCATCTCAAGAGTTTCAGGTGCGCCGTTGGCCCGTGGGGCCAGACGCCGCGCGCTAGGATACGGACGTTCGCGCGATCGCTCTCGCCATGCCCCTTTGTCCCCGCTGCCAATACCGCAATGCGCCCGATGCCCTTCAGTGTTCGCAGTGTGGTCTGCAACTCAAAGCCCACGGCCACCCAGGCATTCCACTGCACCAGAGCCGTGGCGGGGAGTCGCTGTGCATGACCTGTACCTATCACGCGGATGATACTTGTACCTTTCCACAGCGGCCTGAGGCCCAAACCTGCACGTTATACAGCGCGATCGCGACCCATGAGGCACTCCCCGATCGACCGCAGGATTCTGCTGTTGCGATGGGTCGCCTGTTGCGACGCAACGGGGGCTGGCTGTTGCTGATTGCCTTGATTCTGTTGAGCCTGCTGATTGCAGTGCTGTAGGCTGAACTTTCCCACAACTCAACGCCGAATCGTGGGCGTTGCCGCAATACGCGCTAGGCGCACAAAGCGGGGCTGGAATCGCGATCGCCTATGCCGCCGCAAAGCGAATCTTCAGATAGTCCTCTTCGATCTTGGCCCCCGCCGGATTCATGGTTGCCAGTGCCTGAGGCAGCACCAAATTACGCCGATGATTGCCGATGCGAATATTTAGCTCATCGGCAGTCTTGCTCAGCTCGATCTTGTCCTTAGGAATGCCGGGGAGATAAACCTCCAGGCTATAGGTATCGTCGTCGCCCTGCACGACCCGCAAGGTCGTTTCTTTGTAATAGACCTGGGTGGGGTCTTCATTGGCGTAGAGGGTTTCCTTCAAGCGCTCCAATGCTGCGAGCCCGCACATTTCCTCGGAATACAGCGGAATTTCTTTCACGGGCAGAGGCCGGAAGTTTTCGTGGATTTCGTGGCGATATTGCTGCTGCTGATCCTTCCACCGCTGGAAAAAGGGATCCTGCACAGAGTCAGGAATGATGCGGTTGGCAATCACCAAGTCCGTGCCAACGTTGTACAGGCTGAGGTAAGCGTGGGCGCGGAGGGACTCTTTGATCACCATCTTCTCGGGGTTGGTCACCAGGCGGACAGAGGTTTTGGTCGCGTCGGTCAGCACTTGTTCGAGGGCAACAAGCTGCTCATAAAATTCGTAGGGTGCATCCATGACTTCCTTTGTGGGTAGGGAGAAGCCTGCTACGGGGCGGAAGAGGGGCTCGACGAGGGGACGCAGAGCCGCAGATACGGCTTGGAAGGGCTTGTAGAAGCGGCGCATATACCACCCGGCGACCTCGGGAAGGCTGAGCAGGCGCAGGGCAGTGCCCGTTGGGGCGGAGTCGATGATGAGCACGTCGAACTCGCCTTCGTCGTAATGGCGTTTCATGCGTACGAGGCTAAAGATTTCGTCCATGCCAGGGAGGATGGCGAGTTCCTCGGCTTCGACGCCTTCGAGGCCGCGAGCTTGCAGTACGTCGGTGATGTAGCGTTTCACTGCGCCCCAGTTGCCTTCGAGTTCCATCAGGGCGTCGAGTTCTGCTCCATAGAGATTGGGACGCACCTGGCGCGGGTCGTGGCCCAGTTCCCTGTCAAAGCTGTCGGCGAGGGAGTGGGCTGGGTCGGTGCTGAGGACGAGGGTTTTGTAGCCGAGTTCGGCACAGCGCAGCCCGGTGGCAGCCGCTACAGACGTTTTGCCGACGCCGCCTTTACCGGTCATGAGAATCACGCGCATGGATGATCGCCTCTGGGTCAACTCTAAGAAACGTTACATTTCCTTACTCTATCGGGTTTGTGGGGGGTTCTGCACGGGGTTTCGCTGCATTTTGAGCAGTGCAGCGATCGCCGTTTCTCGGTGGGCTTTGCACGTTGATGAACCACGCACTCCGATATCGATGGCGGCGCGCGATCGCCTTAGTGATCAACGCGCTGTGGCTTGCGGCGGGGATTAGCCTGGGGCTGTGGCCGCCGTGGGTTGGATTTGGGCTGTATGGCAGTGTGCTGTTGGGGGGTGCGATCGCCCTGGCTACGGGGTTGATGTTGACCCGTATTTTTTTGAGCGCTTGGGAATCTGAGCAGCTAATCAGCCTACATCTCACTGTAGGGCTCTTGCAGTTGTTTGTGTTCACAGGTATTTGGACGACGATCCTGCCGCTGTTCTATGCCGCTGGGGGGCAGCCCCGTGAGCCGATTCCCCTTTCGGTGGAGGCGTTGCTCGCTGCGCCGCCGTCGCTTCTTGCCTACGTCAGGCTGACTGGGGTGCCGCAGCCACAGCTTGCCGTCCAGGACGCCTATAAGGTGCGGGGCAACAGCCACCTGTCTCAGCCGCCGCGCACGATTCGGGTGCATTGGGTGCCCTTGTTGCCAGCGGGGTGGCAGCGGGGTGGCAGCGGGGTGGCAGCGGACAGATGCGATCGCGGTCATGGTTGAACGGCGGGCGCTGGGGACGACGGTGGCGGCGAAATCGACCGCTGTGACGGGGATGCTGTATCCGCTCCAACCTGCGTGGGGAGAGCGCTTTATTCCGCAGGATTCCACGCTTGCGCTGAGTTCGCGGGGGGTGGGGGTGCGTGCGCGATGGCTCAATCAGGCCGCAAGTTTTGCTTTAGATGAAAGACGGGTGTATCTGCTGGGAGCGGCGACTCCTGAACAGTTACGTTTGCCTTCCATCATCGTTGTGGCAGGATTTGGGACGCTGTATTTGGGGTGCTTGGTGGGGCTGAGTCTGCGTGGGTAGGCCATGCCGAGAGCGCTATAGCCCGCATTGGCGACGTTGGCGCTGGAGGCGATCGCGCACAGACTGTGTGAGCCCGAGGTGGGCGTCGGCAATTAGGCGATCGTACTCGCGCCGAAAGTGGGCCGCGACCGTTGGGTTGCGAATGATTAGTAGACTTTCGTCGTTGTTGTGGTTGGCGGCGGCGCTCCAGTTGTGGGAGCCAATGATCACGGTGGTGTTATCCACCAGCGCAAACTTGTGGTGGAGCTTATCGCCCTCGGCCAAGTTGGCGGTGCCGACGGTGCTGATGGGTTGCTTCCAGGGTTGATTTTGGGGTTGAAATTTGCAGCGATGGTCTGGGATGGCAACCCCCAGCATGTCGAGTCCTTCGCTGTAGTAGCGGTAGGCAAAGTCGCGATCGATCAACGCCCGAATGCTGACCCCCGCCTGAGACTGCTGGGCAAGACGATTGCTGATGTTTTGGTCAGAAAAGACGAAGAGAGCCAAATCAATGGTTTGCCGTGCTTGGGACAGGGTTTTGCTAATGAGCCCATTTGTGCTCTGATTCCAGGGTTGAGTTTTTGAGAGGGGAGAAAACTGGACGGTAATTTGAGAACCCGGCGGTTGGACAATCCGAGTTTTGCGAGGGGGCTTTTGCAGGCCAAATCGGCTATCGGGTTTTTGTTTTGGCCCATCACCCCACATCAGCTCAAATTCTTCAGTGAAGATGGCGGCCAAGTCTGGGCTCCGGAGGGTGAGCAGGGCGTTGGCGTTGCCTCGGGTTTCGGGATTGCCAAAGTCGCCGTGGATGTCGCTTAGGGTGAAGTTGGCGGAGCCTGTGATGACGGTGCGGCGATCGATCACGATGAATTTGTGGTGCATGAGGCCGCTGCCCTTGGAGCCATCGGCGGTGTCGTCGATGAGGGGAACGTTTCCTTTCTGCAAGATCCGAATGGAGTCGCCGGCGTCGAGTTCTGCGGCGGTGATTTTGCCGTCATTGTTGGCATCGATGAGTCGCTGTTTTTCGGAGAATTTAGCCTGTTCGCGGGTGTCGCCTCCGGGCCGGTTCGTGGTGGGTCGCCAGACCCGGTTGTACTGGTTTTCGACAATGACGCGGACGGCGATGCCGGATTGGGCACGATCGCGCAGGGCGATCGCTACCTTAGGCAAATTCAGCTCTTGCACGGCCACATCAATTGATGTTTGGGCCGCTGCAATTTCCGTGAGCAAAATGTGTTCTAAATCATCCCCCTGCCGCCGAATGCGACGGTAGGGGTCGGTATATACAGCCGCCTCAGAGTGGTTGAAATACACCTGCACGTAGGGATCTTGGGCGAGGGGCACCTGAGTCGGTGCGATCGCATTGGCCTGACACCGATTGAGTTGCCAGACCAAACCGATGCCCAGTAACAAGAGCAGTGGCCAGCGCCACCGACGAAGGTTGAGTTGATGCACAGCCTGACGGGGAAAATCGTTGTCCCTAGTGCGCCCAAAACGGTTCTGGCCCTAACGGCGCGATGGAGAAACCCGTGGGATTGCTGAGGCTTGTTTATCGCGTCAAAGGCGATGGGCAAACCCTTTGCCTGGGACGGCGATCGCGAGAATTGGGGCAAAGTTTGACGCGCGATCGCATCGGGATTGACCCCAATCCAAAAGTCGTGCAAATTTCAATGGGCTGCGCTAGACTTTCACGCTGCAAGGTGAGAGACTTTGTGGGTTACGCGACGGCACCGGCACCGGGGCTCGCAACCCAACGTCACTACAATCCACCGAGTTCTAATTCTGAGGGGGACACACCGGATTGAGACTTGATTGCTTGATTCCCGCGAGTTTAGGCGCTGTTAGTGCGCTAGTTTTGACCTTGCCCGCTGAGGCCGCCCAGCTTCAGTCCTGGTGGTTCGACGCCCGCGAAAATCGGTTGGTTTTTACTACCGATGGAGCGGTTCAGCCCCGGGCACAGATGATTTTCAACCCCACCCGCATTGTTGTGGACCTTCCGGGCACCACCCTGGGGAACCCCACTGCGAGTCGTCCCGTGGGCGGCGCAATCCGAGAAGTGCGGGTGGGTCAGTTTGATTCCCAAACTACTCGCCTCGTGATTGAGTTGAATGCGGGCTACACCCTGAATCCCCGTGAGATTGAGGTGCGCGGTATTCAGTCCAATCGCTGGGTGGTACAACTTCCAACCCCTACCCAAGACGGCAATGCGTCGCCCCCACCGCCGACTCAGGGGCAGGGCAACAGTGTGTCAGGACAAATTGTGCCAGGGGTCGCGACCCAGGTTGACGGAGTTTTGGCAACGCCTGATGGGTTCTTTATTCGTACCCGTGGGGCGACGCCCACGATTCAGGTCGAGCGGCAGGGGAATCGCCGCAATGGCCGTCAAATTCTGATTGAGATAGAGAATGCCTCGATTTCTCCACTGCTGAGAGAAGCGGCGTTGCCGACGAATCGCTATAGCGTGACTCGTTGGGAAATTATCCAGCAGGCTGGGCGACGACCCAGAACTCAGGTGCGGTTGACCCTTGCACCGGGGAGCCCAGACTGGGAGGTGACGGCCTCTAACTTGGGTGGGGTGGTGCTGGTGCCGCCTGCAGGTGTGTCGATTTCATCCATTCCTGATCAATGGACTTCCAGCCAGCCGATCGCAGTCCCTCCGACGCCGCAAACGCCGCCCCAGCCCCAAACGCCGACGACACCTGCCCGTCCTCGGGATGGTCAGTTTGTGGTGGTGATTGACCCGGGGCACGGTGGCCGAGATCACGGAGCGGTCGGCATTGGCGGCCTGCAAGAAAAGGAGGTGATTTTCTCGATTTCCCAGCGGGTGACGGAGCTGCTGCGGGCTCAGGGGGTGGAAGTCATCATGACGCGCACGGACGATCGCACCCTTGATTTGGCTCCTCGGGTAGAGATTGCGAATCGTGCCAACGCGACGGTTTTTGTCAGCATTCACGCCAATTCGATCAGCCTCAGCCGCCCCGATGTCAATGGCATTGAAACCTATTACGCGTCGGAGTCTGGGCGACGCCTGGCGGAAATCATTCATGCGAATATTTTGCCTGCTTCGGGGATGCGCGATCGCGGCGTGAAAAGTGCTCGATTCTATGTTCTGCGCTATACCAATATGCCTGCGGCCTTGCTGGAAATCGGCTTTGTCACAGGTGAGGAGGATGTGCGCTTGCTGCGAGATGCTGCATGGCGAGAGCGGATGGCCCAAGCGATCGCCCAGGGAATTCTGCAATATTTGCGCGGATTGTAGGCGATTGCCCTTCGCGTTGCTGCGATGCAGTTCCTCACCGTGTTGACCTAGATGGAGTCAGATTTTCGATTTTCCCAGCAGGGTGTGACCATCGGCATCGATCCCGAATAAGGCCCAAGGCTTTGCGTAGGGGGGCAGAAGTTATGCGATGCTGGGAGTTATCCCATTAAGGAAACGACACGTAATCTAAGCAGGCATGCCCATGGATGACAAGTTTATGCTGATGATTCCGGGGCCGACTCCGGTTCCTGAACGCGTCTTGCTGGCGCAGGCCAAGCACCTCATTGGTCACCGCAGCGGCGAGTTTAGCCAGATCATGGCCGAGGTCACCGAGAACCTCAAGTGGCTTCACCAAACCCAAAATGACGTGTTGTTGCTGACCGCCAGCGGCACTGGCGCAATGGAAGCAGGCATTATCAACGTTCTCAGTGCGGGCGATCGCGTCCTAGCTGGCAACAACGGCAAGTTTGGCGAGCGCTGGGTCAAGGTCTGCGAAGCCTTTGGGATTCAGGTAGAGGCGATTGAAGCCGAATGGGGCAAACCGCTGGATCCTGAGGCTTTCCGCGCGGCGCTGGAAGCGGATACCGCAAAGACCATCAAAGCGGTCATCGTCACCCACAGCGAAACCTCTACAGGGGTTTTGAATGACTTGCAAACCATTGCTCGCCATGTCAAGGCGCACGGCGAAGCGTTGATGATTGTTGATGCGGTGACGAGTTTGGGTGCGTGCAGTGTGCCGGTTGATGAGTGGGGCTTAGATGTGGTCGCCTCTGGTTCTCAGAAGGGGTACATGATTCCGCCGGGGTTGGGCTTTGTGGCGATGAGCGATCGCGCTTGGGCCGCCTATGAAAAATCTACCCTGCCAAAGTTTTATTTTGACCTTGGCCCCTATCGGAAAAACGCGGCGAAAAATACCACGCCATTCACGCCGCCCGTGAGCTTGTTCTATGCCTTGCAGGTGGCGCTGCAAATGATGAAGGCCGAAGGGCTGGAGACTATTTTTGCCCGCCATGAGCGGCTCAAGCGGGCGACGCGCGCGGCGATGAAGGCGCTGAACTTGCCGCTGTCTGCTGCCGATGAGTTTGCTAGTCCAGCGGTCACTGCTGTGATGCCCCAAGGCGTTGATGCAGAGAAAATCCGCTCGACCCTGCGCAAGCAGTTTGATATTGCCATGGCGGGCGGCCAAGATCACCTCAAGGGCAAGATCTTCCGTATGGGCCATCTGGGCTTTGTGAGCGATCGCGATGTCTTGACAGCGATCGCAGCTCTGGAAGCGACCTTGGCCCAGCTTGGGGCTGAGGGAGTGACCCCAGGGGCCGGCCTGGCGGCGGCACAGGCCGCGTTGCGAGCCTAGGGCATCTACCCGATACGCTCCCAAAATGCCGAAGGTGGGGTCGTTTTTAGTGAACGGCCCCACCTTTGTGGTGAGTCGATTGGACGGAGAATAGTTGCTTTGCCCCGATGCTATCCCTCAATGAAGCGTGATTGGAGACGCTCGGCAGGCGGGAGAGTCTTGCGATCGCGCCCCAGTTGCGCCCTAGGCTGCTTCCATCCAGTCGTAGATCTGCTCAAGTTGCTCCAGAGTGATTAGCCCATACTGCCACAGCACCATTGGCAGCGGCCCAGGATCCTGCTCACAGTGTCGCAGCGCGACCTCAATCGAGTCCTGAGAAACGGCCAACTCTTCCCGCAGGAACTGGATGAGCCCGATTTCACGACCTGTTGTCATCTGCTGTTTCATTCACTGTTCACCCGGTATGTCAATGGGGCTTGACGAAAGAAACTGGGGTTCGGAAAAACTTGCTTGATTGTAGCCAAGACTTGAAAAAACGCGCGGGTCGGAAAACCGATGTCAGAGGATACCGGGTGCTGACTGAGCCTACGGAGATGCTCGACCCTACACGGCATTCTGGCAGTGGCAAAACACCATCGCGCTGCCTCAACTTCAATGGGAGGGTGTGAACCCAGTGGGTATAACCGCCCGTTGAGATGAGTGAGGATAGCGTATCAAATTTAGCCAGATTCTCACTAGAAGATCTGCGCTTTTCCTGAAAATAATTTTAATGAAAATCGACAAAACGATAAGCAATCAAGAACTATTCTCTGGGTTCCTCGGTGCCGCCCCGCCACTGGATGGCAACCGGGTCGCCAATTTCGAGCCCAAGTTCCTCTGCCCGTCCCCCGCGCAGCTCGATGACTGATTGCACCACCTGTCGCCCTGGCCCATAGATGGGGCAGGGTTCCGCGATACAGGGCGGAACGTTGTGGGCGATCGCGATAATTTGGCCACCCGTGACAAACACCATATCGAGGGAAATCTCGACATTTTTCATCCAAAAACTGACGGGGCGCGGTGGGTTGAAGGGAAACAACATGCCGCGATCGTCCGCAAGTTCGCTGCGATACATCAGCCCGATAGCTTGCTGTTGAGGCGTTGAAGCGACTTCGAGTTGAATGGTTTGATCGCCCAAGACCACCTCCGCCTCAATGGGGAGCTGTTGACCCCGGGCGGGTGATGATTCTGGGGTGGGCGACGTGGTGGATTCTGGCTCGGGAGTGAGCGGCGTTTCTGCGGAGGAGGGCATGACGCCACAACTGCTGAGGCCGAGGCAAAGGCCCACGGTTCCGCTGATCAAGAGTTTCCAGGGTTGGGAAGTCTGCATCATGATGGGGTGGTCAGGTCATCCACGGGTGACGTGTGGCGTTGGGGTAAGGTTTCGAGGTCGTGATCGCCCGTTAGCGGGCAGCGCCCCTAGCTTTCTCGCAGCACATAGCCCACGCCACGCACGGTTTGAATCAGGCGTTTCTCATGGTCGCCATCGATCTTCAGGCGCAAGTAGCGAATATACACCTCGATCACATTCGATTCGCCCATGAAGTCATAGCCCCAGACATTCTCTAGGATTTGTTCTCGCGTCAGCACTTCACGGGGATGCTCCATGAGGTAGCGCAGCAGCTCAAACTCTTTCATCGTCAGCTCAGTCACGCGGCCATTGCGCACGGCGTTGCGATTGGCAATATCTAAGGTCAGCTCCCCGAACCGCAGTTGGTCGGTCGTGGTTTCCCCAGGCTGGAGATAGATTTGAAGGATGTTGAGGAAAACCTCGGGTCGATAGGGCTTCAGGCAATAGTCATCGGCTCCGGCTTCGAGGCAGGCAATGCGATCATCTAGGGTGTCGCGCGCCATCATCAGCAAAATGGGGCAACAGACGCCCGCCGATCTCAGGTTTTGACAAATGGTGAGCCCTGACTCGCCGCCCAACAGGCGATCGATGACAATGAGGGCGGGTTTGCTCTGCTGGGCATGTTCGAGGCTATCTTGCCCGGTGTGGGCCACCGTCACGTCGTAGCCTGCTTCGGTCAAGTCACGCTTGATTTTATGGGTTGTTTCTTCGTGCCCTATGATCAACAGCACATGGGGCACCGACGGCGTGGCACTACTGTCCATAAAATGAAGCACCGATAAACTGTTGCAGCCAGTCAGCCCATTCAAGACCTGACTGCCGCGATTATAGTCTTTCCCTACGGGAGTTCGACGGAGGTGGGCTTAGCGATGTGGGGCAGACCCCAGCCCAGTTTTTCCCGCAAAACTTTGAAAAATTCGGGCGATCGCAGGCGAATGAATTTGGCCACGTAGGGCGATCGCTCCGTCTGCACCGAGTCCTCTGGCAGGACGTAACATCCAGCATTGCCATCGACCACCATCACGAGGGGGTCAGGATTGGCCGAGTTGATGTGGACGATCTCGGAATCGGGGAATACCAGACCTCGCGACGCCAGAGAGTGCGGACAGATGGGAATCAACTGCGTGACCGGAACCCCAGGGGTAATCACCGGCCCCCCGGCAGAGAGAGAATAGGCCGTCGAGCCCGTTGGCGTCGAAATGATGATGCCATCGGCGGCAATATCGACTGGGGCATGTTCTCCCACGGTGACCTCAAAGTGGCACATGCTGGTTAGCGGCTCGCGATGGAGCACCATCTCGTTGAGGCACAGGGCTTCCCAAATTGCCCGCCCCCGGTGCAACAGCTTGACCACCAGCATCGATCGCTCTTCGAGACGGTATTCTCCTTGCAAAACCAGTTCGACTGCCTGGGGCAACTGGTTGAGATAGGTTTCGGTCAAAAACCCCATATGCCCGGTGTTGACGGTCAGCAGCGGCACCCCAATGGGGGCAACTTGGCGAAAGGCGGATAAAACGGTGCCATCGCCTCCCAGCACTAGGGCAAAATCCATCGTGTCGTCAAAGCCTGGAGGCACCAGGCTTTCGATGGGGGTGTGACACAGGGGGCGCTCTGGGTTGGAATATCCCAACAGCCCTCCAAATCCTGTCGCAAGGCAAACGTCATACCCTTGGTCAACCAGCTTATCGCGCCAGGTTTCTGCAATCTGGCAAGCAACTGGTTTGATGTCGTTAAAAATAATGCCAACCTTGGGCACGCGTCGCTACCGAGTAGATTGAGACAAAACCTGTCCAAGTGCGCGGTGCCTCAGACTGCCTACCAAGACGACTGTCTTTAGCCTGACCGCGATCTCTTAATAGAATAGGCTACCGTTTTTTTTGATCGCTTGAAAAGCGATCGCTGAGGTTGAGTCTTGACCGCGACTGCGCCAATGCCGCGATCGTCCACCTGAAAGTGCGCATGTTGACCCGTTGGAATGTCTCAAAATCCTGAAATCCGGGTAGACCTGACTTCCGTCAGCCCGTTATGTTAGCAACAGATTCCAACGCCCCGTTCCTGATTGGGGGGCAGCGTCGCCAGTTGACTCAATGCGCTAAGGATTTTCCGTGACTCGTCATCGCTCCCTTCCCGAAACTACGGCCTACGTGCGGATTACCCATCAATCCTGGCAGCACAGTCGGTTGGAGGGTGAGGTGCGGGCCAGCAATTATGAGTGGCAGTTTCAGTGGCAGTTTCCGAAGGGACAGCTCAAAATTGAGCCTTCCTTGGGGCGGGCGCTGATTCGCGAGCCTTTGGGTCGCTTTTTAGAACGGTTTGACTATCAGCTTGAGCCCGGTGGTGATTATTCCTTTACAATCCGTGCCAAGCTCTAGCCTGCTCTGTGGCCTAAATACTAAATAACAGACGCGATCGCGGGGCGAAACGGTTAGGACGATCACCGCTGATGCGCTGCGACATGCGCTGGCTTGAATGTGTCCTGGGCGCGGCAAATGCCTACCGATGGCCAAGATTCTCAGGATTGTGAGCGCGCTCTCATCTTTGTGTTAAGACGTGCGGGCCAGATTACGCCGGACTAATGTCGTTCAAGATTCTGCTGAATGACCTGTGAGGCAAAGCGTTGAAGAGGGTTCGTGAACGACCGCGATCGCGAGATGCCAGTTGCAAAGTGCAAACCTTTTTGCAGATAGAGAAAACTTATAGATGCAGTTGCGATCGCTGATAGACAGGCTTAATCTGAGGTCGAGATCATTAGCCCTGTAGGGTTTAGGGCGGTTTTTTCGACCGCTGCACCCTTGCGGAATCCTTCCTGAAATGACTTTACAAAACTAAGCTTAAGCTCTAAACTTGTAACAGGTGGGTTACATTCTTGCTCACCGCTTTGTACTTAATCGACCTTAGCAATAAGGACTTATCCATCATGACAACTACACTACAGCAGCGCACCAGCGCTTCCCTGTGGGAGCAGTTCTGTCAGTGGGTGACCAGCACCGAAAACCGCCTGTACGTAGGCTGGTTCGGCGTGCTGATGATCCCCACCCTGCTGGCAGCCACAATCTGCTTCGTCATCGCCTTCGTTGCCGCCCCCCCCGTTGATATTGACGGCATCCGCGAGCCCGTCGCTGGCTCCTTGATGTACGGCAACAACATCATCTCCGGTGCAGTGGTGCCCTCCTCCAACGCCATCGGCCTGCACTTCTACCCCATCTGGGAAGCCGCTT
>JACYME010000196.1 GCA_015272155.1 Leptolyngbyaceae cyanobacterium T60_A2020_046 | reverse complement strand
TACAGCAAAGATGCCTTGCTGCTGTTTTATCTGAACCGGGTGTACTTGGGGGGCAACCTTTACGGGTTTGAGGATGCAGCGCGGTTCTATTTTGATAAACCTGCGGCGGCGTTGACGTTGTCAGAAGCGGCAACCTTAGTGGGCATTTTGCCTGCGCCGAATGCATTTAATCCTGTGCAGAATTATGAGGCGGCGGTGGCTTACCGCGATCGCGTGCTAGATCGGATGGCAGCCTTAGGCATCGTGAGTGCAGAAGAGGCCCGGCGCGCCCGACGCTCGCGGATTGAAATTAGTCCTAAGGCACGGGCAGAGCTTCAGAGTATCCGTGCACCCTATTTTTACGGCTATATCTTTGACGAGTTGGAAGCGGTTTTAGGCACTCAGCTTGCTCGGGAAGGGAATTTCATTGTGGAGTCTACCCTTGACCTATCTGCCCAGGCAGCGGCGGAGCGAGCGCTGCGCGAAGACGTGACAAGCAACGGACAAGCTTTGGGATACTCTCAAGGGGCGATCGTTACCCTAGATAGTCAGCAAAGTGAAATTCGCGCCCTTGTGGGTGGGTTTGACTATGAAGTCAGCCAGTTTAATCGAGCCACCCAGGCTCTGCGTCAGCCAGGTTCGACATTTAAAGTGTTTGCTTTTGCTGCCGCTCTGGAAGCGGGGATGTCACCCGGGCAAGGGTTTAGTTGCGAAACGCTGGTCTGGGATGGCCAACAGTTTGACGGCTGCCGTGGCGGCGGCGGGGTCGTTGATATGTACACCGGAATGGCCCGATCTGACAACGTGGTGGCCTTGCGGATTGCCCAGGAAGTTGGACTAGAGGCAATGGTACGCACGGCTCGTCGCCTAGGTATCATGTCTGATCTGAGGCTATCACCAGGGCTCGTGCTCGGCGATAGTGAAGTCACACCACTGGAATTGACGGGGGCATTTGCCGCGATCGCAAATGACGGGGTTTGGAACCCGCCCCACGGCATTCGACGAGTATTAGACAGTAGCGACTGTACTGACCCCAACGACGCCAATAGTTGCCGCGTCATCTATGAATTTGGTCAGACTGGGGATACCAATCGCCAAGCCCTGCCTCCTGCGATCGCCCAGCAAATGACCGGACTTTTGCAAGGCGTCGTCCAAAGCGGTACCGGCCGAGCCGCCGCCCTTGGCCTTGGAGAAGCGGGCAAAACTGGAACCACCAACGATAACCGAGATCTCTGGTTTGTGGGCTATATCCCGCGCAGGAACCTGGTGACGGGAGTCTGGTTAGGCAATGATGACAACACCCCAACCAGTGCCAGCAGTGGACAAGCCGCCGCCCTGTGGGGACGTTACATGCGTGAGATTTCGCCCTAGGGATAGATAGATTTCGCCGCATCCGTCCTTGGCTTGTGATTGCAATTTCTCACCATTTTGCAGCGCACATTGGGTGGAGAATCGGTATTGGTCAGGGTTACTAGGGACGGCCATCAATTCAATCCAGAGTCCTTATCGCGGCTGGGTTACAGACCCTAGCACTATTGTGAGTGCGGGCGCGGTAATCTCATCTGGGTAAGCGCTTCAACATCAATTGATGGCATGCCCTAGGCCAGCCATTCAGCACCGTTGGCTTTTCGTTACATCGCAGGGATAAAAACGCGCCCTCTGCTAGTTACCGAAGTTATCTTTTAGAAAAGGAAGTAGCTTGGACTTTAAAGATAACCGATCGCAGAATTTACCTTCTCCCAAGCTGAGCAGGCCGAGCCTGAATCTTGGAAGAGGCTACTGCGATCGCGTTTTTCAACAACTCCGGCCAGGGATATCCATGGATGTAGACAGACATGCATACATCCGTTTTGGATCGAATTCGCGGAGCAGTCTGCGCTGGCCCGATGACGGGTATCGCGATAAAGTCCAAAGATGCCCGTCTCCCCAAGGCTTGCTCAGGTGCTCCAAAGACCGTTTTATCGCTGTTGGTAGGCTGCCATGATGTGCGATCGCACGCTGTTTGAGCAAACCCCGGCCCTGATCCATGTTGTCGATGCTGCCGGACAGGTGATCGCCGTAAGCGATTGCTGGCTTGCAGCTCTGGGCTATCGTCGAGATGAAGTCATGGGGCGATCGTGGCTCCAATTTCTCACCCCGGACTCGCAGCATGTCGCCGCAAACGTTTGGCAAACAGGGGTAACCAGCAAGGTCGTCCAAGACCTACCCATCTACGTTTGGAAGAGGAACGGCAGTGCGATCGCAATGCAGATCTCAGCGCGCTGGGTGCAGCCTCAAGACCACACTGACGGCTACGGAATCGCAGTGCTCACCGACATGACCCAGGTGCATCAGATGCATCAGGAGCTTGAACACTATCGCGATCGCGCCGCTGCCATCACCCAAACCAACCAGCAGCTTCAACAGGAAATTCGCGATCGCGAGACTGACGAAGTGGCTCAAAATTTCTCTGAATCCCGATTTCGCCTCATTGCCGAAACCATTGACGATGTCTTTTGGATCGTGGATGGCACCACTGGCGAGCCCCTCTACGTGAGTCCAGCGATTGAACGAATTTGGGGAATTTCTAGTGATCGCCTTTATCAAGAAGGTATCAGCGCCCTCATCAAGCGACTGGTTCCAGAGGATGAGGCTCGGTTCTGTGAACGTCACCGCCGCCTGATTACCGAACCTGCCCCCTTTGACGAGGAGTATCAGATTCTAGGCTCCGGTGCGGAAATGCGATGGATTCGCGATCGCGGCTTCCCTGTTTTTGATCCAGACGGCCAATTGCGCTACTGCATCGGCATCACCACCGACATTACCCAACGGAAACAAACCGAGCTTGCCCTGCGTGAATCCGAAGCCCAGTTTCAGTACCTCGTCCAAAACATTGACGACGTGCTCTGGGTGTACGATGCCCAAGCCCAGCGCGACCTTTACCTCAGCCCCGCCTTTGAAACGGTGTGGCCGATGACCCGCGAAGAAGCCTATGGCAACCCCACGGCATTTTTGGCACATATCCACTCCGACGATCGCGATCGCGTCGCCGCGGCACTCCACGCAGGGCAACACAGCAACGCAGATTTCAACGAAGAATACCGCATCTGCTATCCCGACGGAGCCGTGCGATGGGTGCATGATCGCGGCAGCGCCCTTCGCAAGAATGGCATTGCCTCACCGATTGTCGTTGGCGTCACGACCGACATCACCGCCCGAAAGCAAGCTGAACTGGTGATGCGCCGCTATGAGCGAATTTTTTCTGTCACCACCGACCGGATCTGCATCATTGATGGCGATGGCCTTTGTCGGCTCATGAACCAAGCCTGTCAAGCTTGGAGCGAAGTTCAGCATTGGTTTGGACGATCGCTGAGGGACTTTCTCGATCCCCAAACCTTTACCACCCACGTTCAACCCGCGCTGCACCGCTGCATCACCACCGGCGAACACATTCAGCAAGAACTCTGGATCTCAAGCCCCCAGCATGAATTTGTCAGCATTACCTACACCCCCTATTGGGAAGAAGACGGCACGCTCACCGGGGCGATCGTCAGCATTCGCGACCTCACTGCATTGGAACGCACCCGCCAACACCTCAAAGCCACGACCGATCGCCTCCAGCTCCATATCGAAAACTCGCCCCTCGCCGTGATTGAGTGGGATCATGACTTGCGCATTACTCGCTGGTCTACACGCGCTGCGGCCCTCTTTGGCTGGCCCGCCGACACCATGCTGGGCCAGCGCCTAACCGACTGCCCACTCTTCACCGATGCCGATCGCGATCGCTTTCAAACTTGGCTCACCACCGTAGGACACGGCGCAACCCAACGGCAGATTTTGCAGATCAACACCTTGACCCAAAACGGCACAGCCCGCGCCTGCGAATGGTATAACTCTGCCCTCGTCGATGCCCACGGCACCCTGCTGTCTGGGCTATCACAGGTACAAGATGTGAGCGATCGCACCCAAGCCATTACCGCCCTCAAAGAAAGTGAAGAACGCTGGCAGCTTGCCATCCTCGGGAGCAACGACGGCATTTGGGACTGGAAAATTCAGACCCATGAGGTCTTCTTCTCCCCACGATGGAAGACCATGTTGGGCTACACCGACGACGAGATCCCCAACCAATGGCGCACTT
Source organism: Leptolyngbyaceae cyanobacterium T60_A2020_046 (assembly GCA_015272155.1). Lineage (GTDB taxonomy): Bacteria > Cyanobacteriota > Cyanobacteriia > Phormidesmidales > Phormidesmidaceae > JACYME01. The sequence goes on along the minus strand of JACYME010000196.1, from coordinate 38,758 downwards.
GGGAATCACAGGTTCACCCCGAAGACCTGCCCAAAGTCATGGCCAAGGTACAGGCCCACCTCGCCGGACACACCGATATCTTTTCGGCAGAACATCGAATACGGGCCAAAGACGGCCAGTATCGATGGTTCTTGACCCGGGGGCGAGTCATCTTAGACGAAACGGGTACCCCCGTCCGCATGGTCGGCTCCCATACCGACATCACCGATTGCAAGCAGGTTGAAGAAGCGCTGCGATCATCCCAACAGCTTTTACAACTGGTGTTCGACACCATGCCCCAGCGCGTCTTCTGGAAAGATCAGCAGGGGCATTTTATCGGCGGCAACCGCCAATTTGCCCAGGACATGGGGCTGAGTAGCCCTGCGGACTTGATTGGCAAGGGAGATGGGGATTTACCCGAAGTCGTACCAGACGCCATTACCCAATATCAGGATGACGATCGCGCCATTTTGAACGGCAGTCAGCCCCGCATCTGTCGCGAACAACTCCAACGCCACCGCAACGGAACTGATCTCTGGGTACGGGCCACCAAACTGCCCCTAAAATCCAGCACTGGGGAAATTATTGGCGTCTTTTGCACCTACGAAGACATCAGCGAACAGCGCCACGCCAAAGCCGCCCTCCAGCGCTACGTCCGCATGGTCGAAGTTGCCACCGATGGCATTTGCCTCCTCGATCGCGACTATCGCTACCAAATCATTAACCCCACCTATGCCCATTGGTATGGCTACAGTGGGCAGCCCATCCTCGGGCACACCGTTGCCGAAGTGCTGGGGCAAGACGCCTTTGCGACTCGGCTGAAACCATTGCTCGATCGCTGCCTCGCTGGCGAAACGCTGCGCTATGCCGATTGGTTTACGTTTCCTCACCTGGGCCAGTGCTATCACAGCGTTACCCTGACCCCCTACGTTGAAGACAATGGCACCATCACAGGCATCGTCACCAGCATCCGAGATCTGACAGAACTGAGACAGGCTGAACTCTGTCAGCAAAATCTACAGGCCATCCTAGAGTCCACCCCTGACGCGGTTGGGATGGCCACTGCGGATGGCCAGGTTACCTACTTGAACTCGGCCTTTCGTAAGCTGGTCGGCGCGACTTCCGAGACCTATGAAGGGGAACACATTGACCAGTTTCATCCCGCTTGGGCGATTCAGCGGCTGTATGAAGAGGCCTTGCCGACCGCGATCGCAGAAGGAAGCTGGCAAGGCGAGCTGGCCATCTTGGATCATGCCGGAGAAGAAATTCCAGTTTCTCAAACCATCGCAGCACACTTTGGTGACGGTGGCGAAGTGGTGTCTTTTTCGACCATTATTCGGGATACTCGCGATCGCAAGCGCATTGAAGCCAAGCTTTACCACCGCCTTCAGTTCGAGCACCTCCTCGGGCAACTCTCAACCCAGTTTGTGGACTTGCCCAGCGAAGCACTGACCACAGGCATCCATCACGCCCTGCGCGACATCACCGAAGCCGCTGGGGCAGAACGCAGCTACGTCTTCTTGCTCGACGCCGATCAGAACGCTGTCACACTCTACAGCCAATGGCATCTCCCCACCCTTGAGCCCTTGCCCCCCGAGCTATGCCACCTTCCCCAGCAAAGCTTTTCCTGGCTGATATCAGAGCTCAACCAGCGGCACACCATTCTGCTTACCACCCCCGACGACCTGCCCGCCGAAGCCCTCAACGAGCGAGCCGCTCTTGATCACCTTCGCATTCAATCAGCGGTGCTGGTGCCGATGTTTCACAGTCAGGTATTGCAAGGCTTTTTAGGCTTTGCGACCCATACCCACACCCAACTCTGGAGCCAGGATGAAGTCGCACTGTTGCAGCTCGTCGGCAACCTATTTGCCAATGCCTATCGTCGTCATCAGGTCGATGAAGCCCTGCGACAGCAGCAAAACTACTTCCAAGCGTTGACAGAGCAAACCCCTGATATTGTGGTGCTGCTCGATCACCAGGGTTGCTTTCAGTACGTGACGCCCTCAGCCCAACGGGTTTTGGGTTACCAACCCGCTCAGCTGATCGGTCAACCCGCCACCGATTTCGTCGCTCCTGAAGATGTAGACATGATTATTGACACGATTCAGCAAGCAGCGGCGAATCCTGGGGTGAGTCTGCCCATTGTTCATTATCGAGTGCGTCATCAGGATGGAAGCTGGCGATATTTTGAGGCGATCGCGACCAGCCTGCTCCATGATCCCGTTGTCCGAGGCATTGTCGTCAACTGTCGCAATGTCAGCGATCGCGCCCGCGCCCATGCGGCCCAGCAGCTCAGCGAGCGAGAATTTCAGGCCATCTTTGAGCAATCTGCCGTGAGCATGGCTCAGCTTTCTTTAGCAGGCAGCTATTTGCGCATTAATCCTGCATTTTGCACGTTGCTGGGGTATCCAGCCCACGAACTGCTCGGTCGTCACTATGCCGAATTCACCCACCCCGACGACCTAGAAAACGACAGCCGCCTCACCCTCGAAGTCGTCAACGGCACGGCCCCCACCCACCTAATCGAAAAGCGCTTCATCTGTCGGGATGGCAGCATTCGTTATGTTCAGTCCATTACCACGGCGGTCTGCGACAGTCAAGGACAACCCATTTTCCTCAGCTCGGTCTACAACGACATCACCGATCGCGTCTTAGCAGAATCAGCCCTGCGCAATATCGTGATTGGCACTGCCGCCGTCACAGGCACCGATTTCTTCGCCGCCCTCGCCAAACACCTGGCAACCTCCCTCGAAGGCGAAACGGTGCTTATCAACCAACTCTGTGACGACCATCTCACGACCCTCGCCTTCTGGAGCCAGGGCACACTCCAACCCACCTATCAATACCCCATCCCAAACACGCCCTGTGAATACGTGCTCCGGGATGGGTTCTATCTCTGTACCCAGGCCGTGCAGGAAGCATTTCCGTGCGATCGCGACCTCGTTGCACTCAAGGCAGAAAGCTACATCGGCATTGCCCTCACTAATGCCCAGGGCACACCCATTGGCGAGATTTGCGTCATCCATCGCGAACCCCTGCGCGATGTGCAGAATGCCATCGCCATTTTGAAAATCTTTGCCGCTCGGGCCGCTGCCGAACTCGAACGCCAGCGATCGCATCAGGCACTCCGCGACAGTGAAGCGCGCTTTCAGCGGCTTGCCGACAATATGCCCGGCGTCATCTACCGCTATCACACCTATCCCGATGGCCGCGATCGCTTTAGCTACGTCAGCGCCGCCGCCCGCGATCTCTGGGGCCTAGAAGCCGAAGCCATTTACCAAGACACCAATCACCTCTGGCGTCTGGTGCACCCCGAAGATGTCCCCAACTTTCAAATCGCGATCGCCCAAGCCGCCGCACAAATGACCCCCATTTCCTACGAGCATCGCATCATCACCCCAGCGGGCCTCGAAAAATGGTGCCAGGCCATTTCTCGGCCCGCACCCCAGGCCGACGGCAGCTTGATTTGGGACGGCCTCGTCATCGACATTACCGAGCGCAAAGCCACCGAGCGCGCCCTCCGACACAGTGAAGCCGTGAACCGCGCGATCGTAGAAGCCCTGCCCGACATGGTGATTCGCATGAACCGCGATGGCGACTGTCTCTCAGTCAAACACCCCAGCGAATATCCCGTTGTGGTGCCTGAGGCAGAGGCCGTTGGACGCAACATTCGAGACATGCTGCCGCCAGAGATTGTCCACGAGCGGATGGCATTGGTAGAACGAGCGATCGCCACCCAACACACCCAGCTTTACGAATACCAGATCACCGTCCACGGCACCACCCGGTGGGAAGAGGGTCGCATCGTCCCCATGTCAGAGAATGAAGTGCTCCTACTTATTCGCGACATCAGCGAGCGCAAACAAGCCGAGCACGAAATCCGTCGCCTTAATCACGAGTTAGAACAACAAAATCAGCACCTTGAAGATCTCGTCGAACAGCGCACCTCAGAACTTCTCACCTTCATGAATGCCCTGCCCGATCAGATTTTTGTCATCGATCGCGCCACCAACCAGTTGACCTTTGGCAATGACGTGTTTGCCAGCTTTACCCAACGAGCCAACCGCCAAGCCTTCCAAAACAAGAGCGTATTTGAGTGCTTTCCCCCCGAGCAAGCCGCCTACTACGACGCTCAAAACCAGCAGGTTTTCGCAACGGGCGAGGTACTCCATATGGAAGAGGCGATCGAAACGCCCTTGGGGCTCATTCACCTCGACACCTACAAAATTCCGCTCAAACGCCCCGATGGCTCGGTCTACGCCATCATCGGCTCATCCCGAGACATTACTGAGCTAGTCCACACCCGCCAAGCCCTCGAACAACAAACTCGACAACTCGCAGCCACCAACCAAGAATTGGAGTCCTTTGCTTACTCCGTTTCCCACGATCTGCGTGCGCCCCTGCGCCACATCAATGGGTTTATCACCGCCCTCCAACAACGACTGAGCCCCGCCACCCTCAGCGATCCCAAGATTAGCCATTACATCCATGTCATCGCCCACAGCAGCGAAAAGATGGGGCTGCTCATTGACGGATTGCTCACGCTTTCCCGCGTTGGGCGGCGAGATCTCATCCTGCGTCCGGTTGCGCTTTCAGCCTTGGTCAACACCGTGATCGAGATGCTGGAACTGTCCGACGACTCCAACACGATGCGACTCACCCTGTCAGATTTACCGACCGTCCAGGGCGATGCGGCCTTGCTTCAACAGGTCTTCATGAACTTAATTCAGAACGCAGTCAAGTTCAGCCGCGATCGCACCCCCGCCGAAATCACCATCGGGTATGACCCCAAAACCCAGGTTTTCTACGTACAAGACAATGGTGTCGGATTTGACATGAGCTATGCAGACAAGCTGTTTACGCCCTTTCAACGGCTGCACACCGCCGAGCAGTTTGAAGGCACCGGGATCGGCCTCGCGATCGTCCAACGCATCATTCATCGCCATCACGGGACTATCTGGGTCGAGAGTCAGATCAATCAGGGCACGACCTTTTTCTTTACCCTCGGCTAAAATCGGCTCCGAGCCTTAGCCTCACGGCTGTATACCGTTTTGTCCATTTGGCGGGCATACTAATCACAGGTGTTGGATGCGATCGTACAGAGACTCACCATCCCGTCATCGATCCCCATGCATCAAATAAATTCAGTTCATCAAAGACAGCATCAAGCTGCGTTCACACAAGGTTTATCAGGGGATTGCGTGTCATTCGTGACGCCAAAGCAACGACGAGCACCATACAGTTTTTGACGAAACGTGTGTTCCTGGAAGTGTCCAAGCATGGTTGTTGATCCCCAAAAATTATTGCTCGTAGAAGATGATCCCAACGATGTTGAGTTAATTCAACTCGCGATTCAAGAGCTGAATTTCATCCGTGTTTTCGATGTTGTCTCCGATGGAGAACAAGCGATTCAATACCTTTGTGGTAACGATCTGAGCCCACCGACCCGCGATCTTCCTCGCCTTGTCTTAATGGATCTCAAACTCCCCAAAAAGAACGGGATCGAAGTTCTGCAAGCGATTCGCAGTCATCCCAGAACCCGATTTCTACCCGTTGTCATCATGACCTCCTCCGCTGAAGAGCAGGACCTAAGAGCTTGTTACAATCTGGGTGTTAACAGCTATGTTGTCAAAGCCCTGGAATTTCAACAATTTCGTGAACTTGCTCAACAAGTCGGGGCTTACTGGATGAATGTCAACCATCCCCTAGGTTATTTGGGGGCTTGATATCGGCGATTTTAGGGGTCTGGTCTAGCGCAAGGCTAGACAAAGTCAGTACGCAGCCTCCGACGGACGTAAGACAATGCCAGATGCTATGCACAGCGGACTTTCCGACGCTGAAGAGACTTCACCGCCGCTCAACCTACTGATTGTGGAAGATGTGCCCGAGGATATCGAGCTCATTTTGCTGGCGCTGGAATCATCGGGGCTGGTCTTTGCCTACGAGACTGCGGCAGATCTCAAGGGATGTGAAACAAAACTGCGAAGTGAGCGCTTCAGCGCGGTTCTTGCCGACTATCGCTTGCCTGGACTCCATGCGCCCCAGGTGTTGTCTATCGTGCAAAACCTCCAGCCCAATACCCCCTTCATTCTCGTCACTGGCAGCTTAGGCGAAGAGGCTGCGGTGGAGTGTATTCGGGCCGGGATGACGGATTACGTCTTGAAAGATCGCCTCTATCGGCTGCCCACGGTGCTCCAACGGGCGCTGAATGAGGCGGACTTGCGAGCACAAAAGCAGGCCGCGATTTCTCAGATCGAACAGCAGGCATGGCGCGAGTCGATTCTAAATCGCATTGTTCATGCAATGCGTGAAACGCTGGTTTTGGAGGAGGTGCTGCAAACGACGGTAAATCAGCTCCATGATGTGCTGGAGGTGAGCTATTGCCTGATGGTGCGGCCAGAGGCTGATCAGCGCATGGTGGTGCGCTATGTGAGCGATCGCGCTGTCAACCGCCAGTGTTTTTACAATGTCGAGTGCAGCCTGTGCCAAAAACACCATGCTGACCTCCGGGCCGGTCATCAGCTCATTTTGCAGCCTCCCCACACCGATTTAGATCCTGATTTAGCCACATTTTTTGAGGCTCATCAGATTCAATCGGGTCTGATTACTCCCGTCTGCTATCAGCAGCATTATTTTGGCGTTTTGACCCTTTATCAAGCCTTCCGACCCCGTGACTGGAGCCAAGCTGAACGATCGCTGGTCAAAGCCGTTGCCGATCAATGCGCGATCGCCATCTACCAATCTCAACTCTACGAACAAGCCCAAAAAGAACTCCAGCAACGCCACCGCATCGAAGAACAACTCCGCCACGACGCCTTTCACGATTCCCTCACTGGGCTCCCCAACCGCGCCCTCTTTCTTGATCGCCTCAACCATGCCATTCAAATTGCCCACCGTCACCAAGACCTCGACGGCAGCGCCTCCGGTCGAGAATTTGCCGTCCTCTTCCTCGATCTCGACGACTTTCGGATCGTGAACGACAGCCTGGGGCATGATGCAGGCGATTTCTTGCTGCGCGTCGTCGCCGATCGCCTCAACCGTTGCCTGCGTGTCGGCGATACCCTCGCCCGCACCAGTGGCGACGAATTTGCCATCCTCTTAGAGGAAATTGAGGGCATTGACGACGTTACCGAAATCGTCGAACGCATTCAACTCACTCTGAGACGCCCCATCACCCTCGACACCCAAGAACTTTTTGCCAGTGCATGCATCGGCATCGTGCTCAATGCCCAAAGTTATAGCGATGCCGCCCAATTTTTACGCGATGCCGACACCGCTATGTATCAAGCCAAAAGCAAAGGTCGCGGCCAGTACCAGGTCTTTGACGGATCGATGCACACCCAGGTCAAGCGCCGCCTCCAGCTTGAGAACGATCTGCGCCGCGCCCTCGATCGCCAGGAATTTCGCCTCACCTATCAGCCCATTATTCACCTGCCAACCCAGCATATTTGTGGGTTTGAAGCCCTAATCCGCTGGCAGGATCCTAATCATGGGCTCCTCTCGCCCGCCCACTTTATTCCCGTTGCCGAACAAACCGGGTTAATTGTCCCGATTGGCCAGTGGGTGCTCCACGAAGCCTGCCGCCAGTGGCAAACTTGGCTCGCCCACTGGCCAGAGATCAAGTCAATGCGGATGAGTGTGAACCTATCGGCGAAGCAGTTGGCCCAGCCCGACCTCGTTGATCAAATTGATCACGCGATCTCCTCAACAGGAATGATCAGCCAACACCTACGGGTTGAAATTACAGAAAGCGCCCTCATCGAGACGGAGGAGACAGCCCTCGTTACGCTACAACAACTGCGATCGCGCCAGATTCAAGTTGCCTTAGATGACTTTGGGACTGGATACTGCTCCCTGAGCTACCTGCTGCGGTTTCCCAAAGACATCTTAAAAATCGACAAATCCTTCGTCTCAAACTTAGAAACCACCCCAGACAACCAGGAAGTGATTAAAACCATCATCGCTCTCGGCGGCAATCTCGGCTTAAATATTGTCGGGGAAGGCATTGAAACCGGGCAGCAGGCAGAATTCCTGTTAAAAAGCGGCTGCCTCTTCGGGCAAGGCTACTGGTTTTACCCCCCGTTAGAGGTCGTAGAAGTTGAGCATTTGCTCACGAGCCAGTTGCGATCGCCCGCTGAAGGATAACCAAAACCTACGCCCGGTTTACACCTGCCCTAGGTCGGCAGCTCTAAACAATAGCCCGCCCCATACACCGTCTTGATGTACTTCGGGTGACGTGGATCGGGCTCTAGCTTCGTGCGCAAATGACGCACATGCACCCGAATCGTCTCAATATCATCATTGGGATCATAGCCCCACACTTCCTTCAAGATTTCGCTGGGCGAAACCGTCTGTCCATGCCGCTGCAACAGACAATGCAACAGCTCAAACTCTAGATGAGTTAGCTTTACAGTCTGGTCAAACCATACGGCCTCAAACCGCTCAGGAATCAACGTCAGCGGCCCATAGTTCAAAATTTCGCTGTGCTTAGCTGCCTGGGGAATGCGATCGGTACGGCGCAACAACGCCCGCACTCGAGCCAGCATTTCTTCTAACTCAAAGGGTTTTGTAAGATAGTCATCAGCTCCTGCATTAAAACCATCCACTTTGTCTTGAGTCTGGCCCAAGGCTGTCAACATAAGTACCGGGATCTCTGCCGTCCGGCTATCACGACGAAGGCGCTGGCACACCGTCAAACCATCTACCTTTGGCAGCATCAGATCCAACATAATCAGGTCAGGCAAAAGCTGAACAGCCAAAGCTTGCCCTCTAATGCCGTCACTAGCCTGACTGACATCATAGCCCGCCATTTCTAGGTTTACCGAGACGAGTTCCGCAATTGAGGGGTCGTCATCAATCACAAGGATTCGAGGCATCATTAAAAGCGCTTTTATGATGAAACATCGGGCTTCCGCAACAGCCCCCGATTTCTACGGGATATTTAGAATCTTGGGGGATTCTATACAGAATTATAAGGTTCTCCACAGATTCTCCACCGCTAAGGCTCAGCCCTTAAGATTTCCTTTAGATTTATCTGGCGTTGTGGGCGACCTGTTCGCTCAGAATTGAGCCCAGGCCAGAGTTAGCGGGCTAGGGTAGTGGCCACCGCCCAAATGCTTGCCTAAGCTTCATTTTCTGAAAAACTCCCCAGGTAGGATTCGAACCTACGACCAATCGGTTAACAGCCGACCGCTCTACCACTGAGCTACTGAGGATTGCATTGCAGAGTTCATGGTACCGACAGATTGTCCCCTTTGGCAAGGGGTTAGCGGAAAAAAGTTCTATTGGGCCTGTGATGCCAGCCCTATCCCTTCCTATTGAAATCCTCAAATCTTGGAGGCTGTGGAGGCAACGGTGGGTTCGCGCGCGCCTCAACACTTGCTCCACGCCCTGATACGGCTGGGGCGATCGAGGATTCCGCCGCCATCAGACAACGTGCTCTAACGCAGATGCCCAAAGCGCATTTTTTGCAGCGCTTTTTGTGTTTCTGGGGTGAGGGCGTGCATGAGCTTTTGCGAAGCGCCCTGGGCAGATTTTTTGCGATGCTGGCGGCTTCCCTTCACGGCCAGCGAGACATCTTGGGCAAGCTGGTTTGCCGACATCCATTCAGCCCCATAGCCCACCACTGTCAATTGCTGGGCGCGATCAGAGGTCGCTACAATCAGCCGCTGTTGAGAGCATCGAATTTGCACACGATTTTCCGCACACCACTTTTCGATGTAGCTGTCTGCGGTTTGCCCAAAACTGGTGTAATGCACGGACAGGTGCTGGGTCACGGTTTCTGCAAGACTCGGGGCTTTTTGGGCGTAGGCGTCAAACACAATCCGCGTCTGAAAACTTTTGTAGGCGCTGTAGTTCGCCAGGATCTCAATTAGATAGTGGCGGGCTTCTTCGAGCCCCTGGCGGTTGCGCAGCTTGATGAGCTGGGGCCAAGCACCAATGATGTTGTACCCATCAACAAATAGTAGAGGATGAGGATGATGGGAGGCCATGACACATCAGGGACTGCTCCAGCAGCCGAGGGATAGGGTTAAAAATTTCAAATCTTTTTCATATCTTAATCTCTTCTGCGGAGGAAGTCGGGCGATATGGGGGAATTCTGACCCGCGATCGCGTTATTCCCCGTGCTCAAGCTGACGCCGCACACTGTCGGGGTTGCCTTGGGCAACGACGGTGCCGTTTCTCAGCAAGAAGGCGCGATCGCAATATTCCAGCTCAACCAATCGGTGAGTGACCCACAGTGCCGTGAGGTTGCGCTGTTTGACTAGCGATCGCACCTGCGCCGTCAGTTCGAGTTGGCTATCGGGATCCAGCAGCGCAGTCGGCTCATCGAGCAGCAACACGCGACAGTTGCGCGCGATCGCCCCCGCGATCGCCACCCGCTGCTTTTGTCCACCACTCAGGGCATAGATAGGCCGACGCGCAAGGTGAACCAAGCTCACCGCATCCAATGCCTCTAGCACCCGCGACCGCACCTGAGGCAGGGTCAAGTTTTCGCTCACCAGACCAAAGGCCACATCCGCGCCAACCGTCGGCATGACCAATTGGTGATCCGGGTTTTGAAAGACGTAACCAATAGGCTTTTCGATGTGAATAACCCCATCCTGGGGGGTCAGCAGCCCCCCCAACAACTTCAGCAGTGTTGATTTACCGCTGCCGTTATTGCCCAGCAGCATACAAAATTCGCCAGGCTGCACCGCTAGGGAACACCGCTGCAAAACCGGGGCATCCGCCGCCCACTGAAATGACACATCTTGCACCGCGATCGCAGCGTTGCTCACTCGGGCCATAACGCGCTCTACTGAACCATGTGCTGAAACTGACGCAACCGAACTGTCCCTAAGCCAGCGAGACCAACCCGAGACGCCGTGATTTTGTGAGGTCAAGACTTGTCTCCGTGGGAGCATGGGCGAAGCCTGCCAAAGCGACCACTTCGCCCAACGTTTGAGATCCGGAGCGTGTGGCGTCAACGATATCGAACCCGAAGGCGATCGCACCCCAGTTTTGACCAGTATTTAAGGTGATTAGCGGCTCCCTTCATCGCCACCGACCAGGGAAAAGAAACCGGGAGCCTTACCCGACGAGGACGCCGTGCCAGATTTCTCATAAATCTGAATCGCCACAACTTCGCTCGCCAGCAACGTAATCCGTTTTTCCGGCATTTGATCACAGGTGAGCTCTAGAACGCCGCCGCTAGAACCTGCGATCGCCTCTGAAAGCCGCCGATAATCTGCCTGCGCATCCTCCAGGGTTTTCTTTTGAACGCTCAACGGCATCGGCGTTTGCTTCAGATTGACTTCTAGGGTGTACATAAGATGCTTGATAGATTTTGAAGTGCTTCTTCAGTATCTCAGACAAGCCCAGAGTCGGGGGTGAAAATCACCGCCCGCCCAGCAAAGCCAGCACAATTGCGGTCGTGCTGGCCCATGACCACAATCGGTTAAAGGAATCCAGCTTCTGCAAGAAACCTGCGATTGTCAACCGAGCAAACCTTAAAACTTGACAAAGGCCACATTGCCTATCTCAGGTTTAGTCTTTGCAGCATTTCTTATCCTAGCAACAGAGAAAATCGCTAAAACACTTTTATTGCAAGGGATTCGAGCATCGCAGCAGCATCATGAGTAAATATACTCTCTCCAAAAATCGCCGGGATCAGTCGCTGCGACCTTAGGAGCGATCGCTTATAGTAAAGAACAGTTAAGCTAACTCATACTTCCCGCAACCAGTGCTCATTCATTTTTTTGCTGCCTAGCGGCGGAGTATGACTCTTAATTTGTTGATTCATTTTTGGAGATACGCTCGATGACCATAGCAATGGGACGAGCGCAAGCCCAGCGGGGATGGTTCGACGTCCTCGACGACTGGCTGAAGCGCGACCGATTCGTCTTCATCGGGTGGTCTGGCCTACTGCTGTTCCCCTGCGCCTACATGGCGGTGGGCGGATGGCTAACCGGCACCACCTTCGTCACCTCGTGGTACACCCACGGCCTCGCCTCCTCCTACCTGGAAGGCTGTAACTTCCTCACCGTTGCGGTTTCGACTCCCGCCGACAGCATGGGCCACTCCCTGCTGCTGCTGTGGGGTCCCGAAGCCCAAGGTGACTTCGTCCGCTGGTGCCAAATCGGCGGGCTGTGGAGCTTCATTGCCCTGCACGGAGCCTTTGGTCTGATCGGCTTTATGCTGCGTCAGTTCGAGGTCGCCCGTCTGGTGGGTCTGCGTCCTTACAACGCGATCGCCTTCTCTGCGCCGATTGCAGTGTTTGTGTCGGTGTTCTTGATGTATCCCTTGGGGCAGTCGAGCTGGTTCTTCGCGCCCAGCTTTGGCGTAGCCGCGATTTTCCGCTTCCTGCTGTTCTTCCAAGGGTTCCACAACTGGACGCTGAACCCCTTCCACATGATGGGAGTGGCAGGCGTTCTGGGTGGTGCGCTGCTGTGTGCCATTCACGGCGCAACGGTGGAAAATACCTTGTTCAAAGATGGTGAGAATGCCAACACCTTCCGCGCCTTCGAGCCGACCCAGGCCGAAGAAACCTACTCGATGGTGACGGCAAACCGGTTCTGGTCTCAGATTTTCGGTATTGCCTTCTCCAACAAGCGTTGGCTGCACTTCTTCATGCTGTTTGTGCCGGTGACGGGGCTGTGGATGAGTGCGGTAGGTGTGGTTGGCTTGGGTCTGAACCTGCGGGCCTATGACTTTGTGTCGCAGGAAATTCGTGCCGCAGAAGACCCTGAGTTTGAAACCTTCTACACCAAGAACATTCTGCTGAATGAAGGTATCCGGGCATGGATGGCTCCGACCGACCAGCCCCACGAGAAGTTTGTATTCCCTGAAGAGGTACTGCCTCGCGGTAACGCACTGTAACCTCCGATCTCAGGTCTTAACAAGCAATCTCATAAGCCGAAGGGAGCGCCGTTGGCGCTCCCTTTTTTATCGTCATTCGACATAGGTTTGAGAATGCATAGAACGTTAAATCAAGCTTTCTAGAAGCGTCCTGCCCTCATTCTTAGCTAGAATCGCTACACCAAGCTTCAACACTCACCGATGCCATTGACCGTGATCGCGCTGCTGTCCGCTTTTCACGACAGAGTTCGGGCTTTGAATACAGAAGCGATCGCAGGTGCCCTGCGATCGCTTCTGTATGGTCTGTTTTTTACTGCGATCGCGCCTTAACGCACCGCTTCCAGAATTCGCGAGAAATAGAACCGGGTTTTGATCAGATCATTTCGGGCAATTTCCCAGCCCTGGGCCTCTAGAATTTTGACCACATCCTGCTCCGCATGAAGGTAAGCGCGCGTCGTCTTACTCGGGCCAGGGAAAAAGCTCCCAACCTTCTTTAAAGCGCTATAAAACAGCGTCTTTGGCGCAAAGCTCAGAATCAGACGCGACTCCGCCAGCGAGCTTAGATGCTCAACCATACTCGCCATCTTGCTCTGGGGATAATGAATCAACACATCCAGACAAATTACAGTGTGAAAGCGACCCGACAATTCCTCAAGATCGGAAATGTAGAAATTGGGCATTTGGTCGGCGTTCAGCTCCATTAGGGCGCGATCGCGAGCCTCTGAAACCATCTTCTCAGAGATATCACTGGCATTCACTCGCGCACCCGCCTGCGCAAGGGGAATGGTCAAACTTCCCACCCCGCACCCCGCATCACACACCGGGAGCCCCTGCAGATTATCATCCGCTAGCAGCCAGCCCATCACCGTATCCACCGTGCGCTGGTGCCCCTTACGGATATCGAGCTGCACCTTGTTGACAGTGGCGTCATTTCCGTAAATGCGACGCCAGCGCTCAAAGCCCGTCGCGTTGAAATATTCACGGACAATGGTCTTATCGTCAGCGGCGTTAGTCATAGAATGTGTCACGGATAAAGAGCGAGCGAGCAGAGCAAAACGCACGAAATTCAATATTTCTCAGGTTTAAATCCTATTACGTTTTGCAACTAAGGTCATCGCCTTTTGTCCTCAAGGGCTGAGGCATTTTGCCCAAGGGATTTGCCCCATCTGAGAGCCCTTCAGACGTCACTTCAGCCGAATGCAGGTTCTCATGATGGTTCACAGCTCGAGCAATTTCACCGATGATGATGAGCGGCTTGCCGTATCGCCGGTGAGGGTGTCGGGATTTTGTTGGAGGAGAAGCACGGTATGACTAGGCCACAAGTCGGGATCATCATGGGTAGCGACTCTGACCTGCCCACCATGCAAACCGCGATCGCGGTTTGCGAAGACTTTGACATTGCCCACGAAGTTGCGATCGTCTCCGCCCACCGCACCCCCAACCGCATGGTGGACTACGCCACACAGGCCCACCAGCGCGGGCTGCAAGTCATCATTGCCGGGGCGGGCGGGGCAGCCCACCTGCCGGGCATGGTCGCCGCCCTCACGCCTCTTCCTGTGATTGGCGTTCCAGTGCAGACCCGAACCCTCAACGGGATTGATTCGCTCTACTCGATTGTGCAAATGCCGGGGGGCATCCCCGTGGCCACAGTTGCGATCGGCAATGCCAAAAATGCTGGACTCTTAGCCGTGCAAATTCTCGCCAGTCACGATAGCGCACTCTTGCAGCGCGTGCAGCATTATCGCCAAACCCTAGAAGCCCAAGTCCTCGACAAGCAAACCCAGCTAGAGGCTATCGGCTATCGTCAGTACTTAGTCCAGTTAGGGCTCTCTTAACCTAATCGAGGCGTAGAAGCCAGAACCCTGTGCAAAGGTTGCCTCGCCCTTGCGAAGGACGCGCCGCGAAGCAGAACCCCGACACCTTGTTAGCCATTGCCGAATAATGGGCAGATTGACTTACCCCAGCCCCTACTCCCCTCCCCGTCCATGCACGACCGGAGGACTTCTGGATATCTCCGGTGAGGCCGGGCGGCAAAGATTGTCGCCCTGACAAGCACCTCAGTGCTTTTACTGAATCGCAAGCGGTGTCATCAGATACAAGTTGACCCACTCTCCGATGAAACACCGTTGTTCCGAGGGGTTACTTTGCTTAGAGTTTCACAAGAAGGTTTATACGTAATTTTTCAGTGCTTCCCGCAGTAGGTGAACCATTTTCGCACCAACTCTCATACCTCTGCCTTTTATCAAGCCAATGTGCTTGAGCGCACTCCCAACATACGGAACTTGAGTGCTGGTTCACCCGCGAAACGGACAATTCCAACAGGTGTCTACTCCTGCGAACGGAGCAGTTTTTTGACAATATCTGCGTGATGCCACTGCGATCGCTGTTCCCACTACTTTCCTCTTTAGGTCACTATGCGCCTCTTTGATCACTCCAGCAGTATTTCTACGGATACCCCGTATCCCAGGGCTAACGCAGTGCAGCGCCGTCAGTTTTCCCATCGTTTCAATCCGTATGTTCAAAGCGCGCTAAACGTGCGATCGGGCGCGGCTCTTACGCCCGCCGACACGATATTAGATTCAAATTCTGAGATTTCTGCAACATTTAGCAATCCTTGCGCCTCAACACATCAGGAAAGCACAAGCCCCGTCCCTCAGTCGAACCCGTTCCAGCAATCCATTGAGATTCTGGGGGTGGCCATTGATAACTTCTCTTGGGAGGAGTTTCTCAGTCGGCTACGGCGAGGCGTGGTGTTTACGCCAAATGTTGACCATTTGATGACCCTGCGCCATGACGCGGACTTCCGCAGTGCCTACGCCCAAGCCGACTACCGTGTGTGTGACAGTCAGGTTTTGCTCTATGCGTCCCGGTTTTTAGGAACCCCCCTCAAAGCTAAAATTTCGGGTTCTGATTTGCTGGCAGCGTTTTGTGAGTACCATCGCGAGAATCCCGAGATTCGGATCTTTTTGTTAGGCGGAGCAGAGGGCGTTCCTCAAAAAGCCCAGGCAAACCTCAATGCTCGGATTGGCCGGGAGATTGTGGTCGCCGCTCACTCGCCTTCCTATGGATTTGAAAAAGATGAAGCAGAGTGTCAGCGCATTGTGGAGATGATCCGCGCGTCATCGGCCAATGTGCTGGTGGTGGGCGTTGGTGCGCCTAAGCAGGAAAAGTGGATCGTCAAGTACCGCGACCAACTCCCTTCCATTGACATTTTTATGGGCTTGGGCGCGACCTTAGATTTTGAGGCGGGCTGCAAGCCGCGATCGCCCAAACTGTTGAGCACCCTAGGGCTAGAGTGGCTGCATCGCTTATTGTCTGAACCAAGACGGCTCTGGAAGCGATATCTGCTGCGGGATATGCCATTTTTGTGGTTGCTGCTCAAGGAGCGCTTTCCTAAGAGACGCCTGAGTATCTCTGGGAAGTGATGCCACGCGGTCAGGGCATGTGTGCCGCCTTCTCTCTCCCTGGCGGTTGCTGAATTGTGGCCACTGCCTAATCTTTCAGGACGTAGCCGACTCCGCGCACGGTTTGAATCAGGCGGGTTTCACCTTCTGCTTCCAGTTTGAGGCGAAGGTAGCGCACGTAGACTTCAATGATGTTGGAGTCGCCCATAAAGTCGTAGCCCCAGACTTCTTCTAGGATGCGATCGCGGGTGAGCACTTGGCGTGGATGGCTCATTAGGTAGTCCAGCAGGTCAAATTCCTTTGCCGTGAGTTCGATGCTGCGATCGCCGCGCATGACCTCGCGTGTTTTGCGATTAAGGGTGAGGTCTTGAAACTGGAGCCCATCGACCTCTTGGGGTTGGTTGCGACGGAGGTGAGCCCGGACGCGGGCAAGTAATTCTTCAATGCTGAAGGGTTTGACGACATAATCATCGGCCCCGGCATCGAGGCCCGTGACGCGATCGCTGATATCATCCTTGGCCGTGAGCAAAATCACCGGGACGCTGACCCCCGTCGAGCGCAGGCGGCGGCACACCTCAATCCCAGAGAGGCCGGGCATCATCCAATCCAGCAAGATTAGGTCGGGCTCGCGATCACGGGCCGCCATCAGCCCCGACAGCCCATCATGGGTCACGGTGACCTCGTACCCTTCATAGCCCAGCTCCATTTGAATAAATTGGGCAAGTTTTTCCTCATCTTCAACGAGCAAGATTTTGGGCGTCATGGCACGTCTCCTAAACCACTAACCGGACGATAAAGGTGCTGCCTTCCCCTAGGTAAGACTGCACGGCAACGGAGCCCTGCATGGCTTCCACAAGGGTTTTTACAATCGAGAGGCCGAGGCCAGTGCCGCCCGTTTTGCGACTACGATCGGCATCGACCCGATAGAACGGCTCGAAGATTTCGCGTTGATCGACCTGGGGAATGCCCCGCCCGCGATCGCGGACTTCGACCATCGCCCATGCCCCCTCGCGGGACAGCGTGACCGTGACTGGGGCAGGGGGCGCAGAATGGTTCAATGCATTGTCAATGAGGTTGACCAGCACTTGGCGTAGGGCTCCAGGATCGACCCGGGCGGTAAGCGGAGCCGTCAGGATCTGTGCCTGGACGCGATGGCCGCTGGCATCGGCGATCGCGATCGCATCCAACACAATGGGCTTCAAATCATGGGAATCCAAATGGAGATTGAGATGGCCGGTGCTGGCCCGCGCCAACACCAAGAGATCTTGCAGGATATGAATGGTGCGCTCGGTTTCGGCAGCGGCAGTTTCCAGGCCATCGCGCTGGGGCTCAGTCAGGGTATCACAGCGGCGCAGCGTGCTTTGGAGATAACCCTGCACCAGGGTCAGCGGCGTGCGCAGCTCATGGGAGACATTGCCCACCAAGCGGCGTTGCTGATCCCAGGCTTGGGCAAGACGAGACAGGGTTTGATCAAAGGTTTGGGCGAGTTCCTGCACTTCGCTGGGGGCATGGTCGAGGTGTAGGCGGGTGGCGTCGAGCCCGGTGGGGGTGACGGCATTGATGCGCTGGCTCATGGCCTTGAGGGGATAGAGCGATCGCCGGACGTAGATGGCAACGGCGATCGCCAAAACCAACATCACGGCCCCCGTTACGGCGATCAGGTTGCGCGTCACAATCAAGAAGCTCTGGCGGTCTTGGGTAATGTCATTCACCACAAACAGGGTGCCGACTTCCTCATCTCCAAGGATAAGCGGGCCGACGCACAGCGCAATGTAGCGATCACCAAGGGGCAAAATCCCGGCCCACTGCTCCGGCCCGATAGCCTGAAGCTGATCATTGAGGCCATCGGTCTGCCAGGTGCTGGTATTGAGCGTATCCGACTGGGCGATGATGGCCCCCGAAGAATCCCGAATCCAAATCGCGGTGTCGCCATAGGCCCGCACATCAATCACACGCTGAAGCGCTTCGGGGCGCGTCATCATTTCTTCGTAAAGGGCAACGTCTTGGGCAAAGCGTTTTGAGATAGTGCCTGTCGCTTGCTTATGCCCTTCGAGGAGTACACGCTGCATGTGCCAGCTCATCCATCCCGCGATGCTGCCCATGCCGATCGCCATTGCCAGCACCACGCCCACCGTGAGCCGAAACCCAATGGAGTTTGGGTTGAGCCAACGGCGGAAGTAGACAGGGCGATCGCGATGGCGACTCATCAGTCTGGGTTCATCAAAAAACAGGATGGCTTCACGCTAACAGGGGATCCTGAGAAATCCCTGATTTCAGTCCTCATGGAGTTCGTTCTATCTTCTCAGGGAAATTTCAGTTGTGCCTCGTTCAATAGGCAACATCGGGGTTTGGCCTGCGCATCTGCCCATTGTCCTGATGTTACTCAACGAGAAGCCTCCAAAACACGCATTTCGCGATCGCTCCCACCGGCGTTGCTGCATCTGGGGATGAACGCTCCCGCGCCCCTCACCCTAGCCCTCTCTCGAGGGAAGAGGGAAACTGCCTTTTAAGCCCTTCTCCCTGGGGAGAAGGGTTTGGGATGAGGGTAACGCCCACTCCCACCCTTGTAACTTGGCGACCCCTGCCCGCGCAGCGAACTCAGGATACAATCCTGTCACTTTCGCGTTGCAGGTTGCAGTTGCGCAGTGGCCCACACGATATCATCCAAACACTTTTGACCTTTTACGACTGAATACGGTTTATGGTTCTCTCTCGTCCGACTGTCCACAATTCTGCTCCTGAGCCCAGCTTTGAGACGGCTCTGCGTCAACCCCTCACCAAGCGCACTGTGCGTGTGTTGCAGATAAATTTGGGGCGACGCTGCAACTTGGCTTGTACCCACTGCCATGTGGAAGCTGGCCCCCACCGCACAGAGGAGTTGTCGTCCACCGTGTTAGCACAATTGTTGACGGTGCTCGATCGCTTCCCGCAAATTCATACCGTGGATTTGACGGGTGGTGCGCCAGAGATGAACTTTGGGTTTCGGCCCTTGGTGGAAAAGGCGCGATCGCTGGGCAAGTCGATCATTGTGCGATCAAATCTGACCATTTTCTTTGAGCCAGGGTATGAAGACCTGCCGGATTATTTTGCCCAGCATCAGGTGCGGGTCGTGGCCTCGCTGCCCTGCTACCTGCAAGACAACGTAGACAAAATGCGCGGCCCAGGCGTCTACAACAACTCGATTCGGGCTATCCAGCAGCTCAATGCGCGGGGCTATGGTCGCGACCCAAACCTGGTGCTCGATTTGGTTTATAACCCACCTGTGCCCACGGCAGAGCCCTTTCGGCTGACGCCCAGCCAGCAGGGCCTAGAGCAAGATTACAAAGCATACCTTGCTGACCATTTCGCGATCGCCTTTAACCAGTTGTTGACCATCACCAATCTGCCCATTGGCCGCACCCGCTTTCATCTAGAACACCGCAAGCTGCTGACGCCCTATATCCAGTTTTTGGCTGAGAACCATAACCCGGCCACCGTCGCGGGGCTGATGTGCCGCGATGAGCTGTCGATCGATTACCTCGGCCAGGTGTACGACTGTGACTTCAACCAAATGGCCGGGGTGCCCGCCCAAACCCCCGATGGGCAACCCCTGACCTTAGCGGGTTTGCTGTCCGCAGGCTGTCTCGATGTGATCGAGCAGGTTCAGACGCGCCCCCACTGCTTTGGGTGTACGGCGGGGAGTGGGTCGAGTTGTGGTGGGGCGCTCGTGTAGTCCGCTGGGTGGACTGGATCGCGATCGCCCCCAAAAGGCTGGTCTGAGTTTGAGTGTGCGGCGTGTCGCTGGTTTTCGATGACCGAGTTCTCGACAAAGTTACCGACTGTTTTACTTGGAGCCCTTAACCCATGCCTTCTCTTTCAACGCAAATCCGGTCATTATTAACCCGACGTTCAACGCGCGTCCTGCGCGGGCTGGTCATTATGACAGGTGCTTTTTTGCTGTGGCCAATGTTGCCCTTGTTTGCCCAAGAAGCCGCTGGCAATGACGCTCCCAGCATGGTCAATCAGTTTCAAATGTACTTGGTCAATGCCCTCGCCTGGATCGATGGATTGGGGGCGACCGCTCCCATCGCCTTCATCGTGCTTTATGTGATTGTCACCGTAGCGTTTTTACCCGCCTCTGTGGTCACCCTCGGGGCTGGGGTGGTGTTTGGTGTGGTCAAAGGCTCCCTGTTTGTCTTCATTGGGGCAATGCTGGGCGCAACGGCGGCCTTTCTGGTGGGGCGATATCTCGCCCGCGATTGGATTGGCAAAAAAATTGCGGGGCGTCGCAAGTTCACCAGCATTGACGAGGCGATCGGACGGGAAGGCCGCAAAATCATTTTTCTGATTCGCCTGTCGCCCGCCTTTCCCTTCAATCTGTTGAACTATGCCTTGGGCCTCACGAAGGTATCCGTTAAAGATTACGTCATCGGCACCACAGGCATTATTCCCGGCACGGTGATGTACGTCTATCTGGGGTCACTGGCGGGCAACCTCGCCACCTTAGGCACGGGCGAGGCTCCAAGCAATCCCACTGTGACCTGGGCGATTCGGATCATTGCCTTTGTGGCAACGGTTGCGGTGACGCTCTATGTGACTCGCGTGGCACGCAAAGCTTTGCAAGAAGCGGTGCCAGAGGTTGCAGATCCCGATGATGCGGTGGTCAGCCGGTCCTGATTGAGCATCTTAGGCGAGATAGCTCATCCCTAAAATCTGTTTTCTCCTCACCTGCGTATCTATAGGGGAAGATCGCGTGTTTTGACCAGACAATCCTTCGGTTGTCGCGATCGCGCCCCCACCCCGTGTTCACGCCGTAAGCAAGCGTAACGCCGATGGCAATCCTGCGAAAACCGACTTTTTGGCTCTTGGTCATGCTGGGCTGCGGAATCGCGATATATGGTCGCCAAATCCGGAGCCTGCTGGATTTTCAAGCAGTGTTTGGCTGGCTCTGTGTCCTGGGGCACTGGACGGTGCCCGCCTTTGTGGGCGCACATGTGCTTGCCACGGTTATCGGCATCCCCGGCACGGTGCTTGTGCTCGCGGGGGGCATCAAGTTTGGGCTGTGGTGGGGGACGCTGTGGTCGCTGATGGGGGCAACCCTAGGGGCGATCGCAGCGTTTTGGGTCGCTCGCTATCTCCTAAAAGACTGGTTTCGCGATCGCTTCGGGCGACATCGCCTTTTCCGGCGCATGGACAAAATCCTTGATACCCATTCGTTCTACTGCGTTTTAGCCGTCCGGTTCGCGCCCGTCTCGCCCTTTAACCTCGTCAACTTCCTCTTTGGGCTCACCTCCGTTTCCACTAGGGCCTATGCCCTAGGCACCCTCATCGGCATTGCGCCCGGAACACTGATCTACACATGGCTGGGTCGAGCCGGGGAAGCTGCGATCGCGGGGCAGGGCGTCGGGCAACTCGGCCTTGCCCTATTAGGGCTCACCGGGCTTTCCCTGCTACCGCTCCTATGGCGACGCCGAACCTCCTCTTCCCCCTAAAAGCTTAAGGCACATCTTTTCCCCTGCCTGAAGTGACAGAAGCGGGGTATTCGGCTTTAACTATCCCCGACCGGGTCTAAATTTGGTCGGGGTCAATGCCTTGATCTCGGAGCAGGTTTGCGAGGCGTTCAGCGCGCTGGCGCTCGGCTTCGGCGCGCTGGCGCTCGGCTTCGGCGCGCTGGCGCTCGGCTTCGGCGCGCTGACGCTCGGCTTCGGCCTGCTCCGCACTCCAGAGCAGTAGGTTGCCATCAGCATCCCACCAGCGCAGCCAGTTCAGGGTTTGGGCCAGTCGCTCTCCTCGCCAAACCCCCAGAAATAGCCCCAGAGGCTCAATCCAAAATCGCCCTGTTGTGTCGGCGGGTTGCAGCTCATAGCGACCATTTTGCAGATGCCGCACCTCTAATCGGGCGCGCATGGGCTCGTAAATGACATAGACGGGCACCTGCAAAATTTGCTCGTAGAAGTAGAGCTTGCCGTAGGGGGGGAGCGATCGAATGGATAGCTCACCGTTGTCATCGGCGGACAAAAATTCCATCACCACGGCAACGGGATCCCCTTCCAGACTTGGGGTATAGCTGCGGCGCACCAACCCCTCTGGGACTGGGTTCGCCCGAGGCACATAGAACCAGTCGGGCGCTTTGACCACGGTTTCGGTGTCTACCCCAGCCACGAGGCCAAAGTTGGAGCCAATTAGCATCTCGGGGCGAATGCGCTGAGCTGCCCCCAGGGCATCGGTGAGGGCGGCGGCGAGGGGGGGCTGTTGAATATTTTCCACCGGGTCGTCGATCAGCTTGAAGTCGTCGGGGAGGGGGGGCCAAGTGATGACCGGGCCAGTGCGGGGCTGAGCTTGAACCATGGCTAGCGCTTCCTGAGCAATGGTATGGGGCACAACAGCTACAATTCGGTTTCACCAGAGCCGAGTAAAACCAGTTGGAGTGTGCTTAGTTTCCAGTCTAGCTGGGACGACGCTACAAATCTGTAGGGCCAGGGCAGGCCAGGTTGTGGGAAGAGGTCTGATGAGCGCGTTTTGGGGTGATGGGTGGGCCAGCGGCGGATGGTGATGTGCCAATGCATAACCGTAGGCGCTCTTGCTGCTTGGAAGCCTACACGTCAGGGCGTACGCACCTCGGGTCTTTGCAACATGCTGAAGGGTTGCCTAGCGGGTATTCCTTGAACTTGGTGCTCCTTGAACTTGGTGCTCCTTTGAGCAAGAGGGCAGAGGGGAATTTTGCAATGTGGCGGGTGTTCTGCGTGTTCAGCGGCATGAGTTCGATTTGATTTTGGGGTGGTGTCCATTGCTCCCGACACCGCTTAAAATCCTGGCTAAGCGGATGTGCTGTGGGGAGAGATGCCGTGAAGCTTGGGGATTGGGTCAGTTTGCTGTGCTTGGGCATTACCCTTGTGATTGTGTGGCAGTTTCGGCAGATTTTGCTGCTGTTTTTTGCAGCGGCGGTGCTGGCGATCGCCCTCAATCGGCTCGTGCGGCGGTTGGTGGGATGGTTTCGCGTGCCCCGGGGGCAGGCGGTGCCCTTGGCTTTGGGGATTGTGGCTTTGGCGGCGGTCTTGCTGGTTGTTTTAGTGCTGCCGCTGTTTGTGGGGCAATTTGAGCAACTGCTGAAGCTAATTCCAGAAGGGTTTAACCGCCTTGTGACCTGGGGAAATGAGGTGCTCGAAAACCCTCCAGGGTGGTTGCCCAGCCAATTTACCCAGATGGAGCTGCCGAATTTTTCTGATCTGATCGCTCAGTTTGCCAACTTGGGCAGTCAAGTCTTTGGCAACTTCCTGAGCTTCTTTTCGGGGTCGCTGGCAATTTTGCTGCAACTGTTGTTGGTGCTGGTGCTGACGCTGATGCTGCTGAGTGATCCGATGGCCTATCGGCGGTTGCTTTTGCGGCTGTTTCCGTCATGGTATCGGCGACGGGCGGATGAGATTTTGACGAAGTGTGAATTTGCGTTGATTTCCTGGCTGGGTGGGGTGTCGATTAACTCGCTCTTTGTGGCGACGTTGAGTTTTGTGGGTCTGTTGGTGTTACAGGTGCCCTATCCTTTTGCCAATGCCATGCTGGCGGGCATGTTTAACTTTATTCCAAATATTGGCCCGGCCCTAAGTGCAATTTTTCCGATTATTGTGGCGTTTTCCCAGTCCTTTGGCAGTGCGATCGCCGTCATGGTGCTGTATGTGCTCATCCAAAACCTGGAGAGCTATTGGTTTAGCCCGATGATGATGCAAAAGCAAGTCTCGCTGCTGCCTGCGGCGACGCTGATTGCCCAGATCTTTTTTGCGACATTTTTGGGGCCGCTGGGGTTGATTTTGGCGCTGCCCTTGGCAGTGGTGGCAAAAACCTGGATTGAAGAAGCCTGGGTTGTGGATGTGCTGGAAAAGGGGAAGCCGGTGGCGGAGTCGGTGTTGGTGACGGCGGCTCCGGTGGAGGAATTGCCCCTGGCGGAATCATCGGAATCCTAGGCGCGATCGCGGGGCTATTCTCCGGGAATGGCGGTCAGGCGCGCGATCGCCGCTTCGATTTCGCTGACCTTAGCTACAAGGCTGCCCGCAGTCAACAGCGTTTTGGCGCGATCGAACCCCGCTTCTAGGGTGTCTACCACCCCAAAATGCCAGAGATAAAAGCCCCCATTCCACACTGCAGATTGGGCCAAGGGGCTGGGATGCCCCGCGACGGTTGCGGCCAGGTCATCGAGGTAGGTCGCCTCATCGTCTAGGGGCACGTCTTCGCTGCCAAAGCCATAGTCGTGGGGATGTAGCAGGAGGCGATCGAGGGTGCCGTCAGGGCGGGTGGTACCGATGATGGCGGTGCGGCTGCGGGATAGGTCGGGGCTGCCCTCCAGTCCTTTAATGGTGGAAATGCGATCGCGGCCTTGGTGGCGCAGGGTGTCCTGGGCTAACCCCTCCGTGGGGGGATGCACGTAACCGACCACGATGTGCGCATTGCCGCCATAGGGGCACCAAAATAGCTCCAGCGTTGCCAGGGGCGGGCGTTTTCCAATTTGTTCGCGATAGGGAACCAGGGCTTGCGCTTCGGGAAAATGGGTGGGCAGGTACACAAAACCCAGCCCAGTGTCTTGCAGCAGTTGGCGCGATTGCCCCAGGGTGAGACGATCGAAGCTCAGACCCAACCGTCGCCACAGGTCAACGAGCGGTAGCCCAGACTTGGTGGGCATGCGATCGCCCCCGTGCAGCAATACGGGAATGCCTGACGCCGCGAGCATCAGCGCGGTGATGGGCGTGACCGGAGCCGTCCGCGATCGCCCATCATAGGGACAGCCCAACACCACCACTGGGTGCGCAGTTTCGATCGGCATCATCATCGGCCCCAAATCGGCATAGGCATCGAGAAAGCCCGCCAACTCCTCGGGGGTCGGGCGCTTGATGCGGTGGGCAATGAGAAATGCCCCAATTTGTGCCGGGGTGGCGGCTTGGGTGAGCATGAGCCGTCCAGCCTCAGCGGCTTCATCGCGGGTGAGGGGCTTGGAGGTGTGGCTACCACTGCCGACCTTTTTAAGAAATTCGCGAAAAACCTGACTCATGATGCCCTGGACGCAACTCGGCAAAGGATGGGAAAAGAACAGTGGGAAAGGTCTAAACTTCAGGGGCGCTCACCCCAGGGGAACGAGCCAGGGATGCAAGCGGCGGCAGGATCAACGCACCGAACCGAACCGAGTCGGGGCGATGCCCGTCGCGGCAGCGGCTGGCCTGCCCTAGCGCATGGACAACAGCTCAGACAACTCTGGCGGCGACAAAAACACCGCCCCGCGCTCGTGGACTAAGTGACAGAAGTGCTGAATGGGCGGAATGGCGGCGCGATCGCGCGTTGTCACTAAGACGACCCGCCGAGTCAGAACCGGAGCCTCCGTCGGACGCACCGCCAGTGCCGGATCGTGGCGGCTGTCTGCCAGCGCCGACTGAGGCAGCAGCGCCACCATTTGCCCCTGACGCACCACCCCCCGAAAGGCATCCAGCGTATTCAGCTCTAGCGCAGCGTGGAGGGTGCCGCCGCTTTGCTCAAACTGTGCCTGCACAAGGCGCTGCATCCCATAGCCGTCCTTAAACACCACGTGGGGATATTGCGCCAGTGCTGCCCACGGCACCCTGGGGTGCTCGGTGAGGGGATGATCGACCCCCATCAACACCTCCACCGGCTCTTGATACAGGGGGATAACCTGCATGTCTAGGCTGGTGGCGAGGCGTTCGTTATCCATCACGATCGCGATATCCACCAAGCCATCGCGCAATACCTTGAGGGAGCGATCGCTGCCCAAGGCCGTTACCCGCATTTGCACATGGGGATAATCTTGGCAAAACTGCTGAAGCACGGGCGGCAGCAGGTGGGAGCAGACAGAATGAATCGCCGCGACACACAACTCCGGCTGCTGACCCGCCATCAGATCCGCGATTTCACGGGTTGCCAGTTGCCAATCTTGGCAGATGCGCCGCGCCCGAGGCAGCAAGGCTTCCCCCGCAACGGTGAGCTTGACCTGGGCCATGCGGTGAAATAGGGTGGCGTCGAGTTCAACTTCGAGAGCTTGAATTTGGCGGCTAATGGTGGACTGGGTGACGCCGCAGTGGCGAGCCGCCGCCTGAAAACTGCCAGTGTCAGCGACCGATAAAAATGCTTCGAGCTGTTCTAAGCGCATGGATGCTCAATCGATCGGGGGCCGCCCCGTTGCATTCTCACCATTTATGCAGATGATGTCGCTGCGCTTCGTATCAATTGCTGCTAAAAAAATTGAACTTTGGGCATGGCGCGATCGCCGTCAGCAGCGCCCCAAAAAACTGCCCCTTGCCTGTGACACAAAGGGCAGTAGAACACAAAATGACCGTGACGTGACGGTGAGGCAAAGGGGCCTAGCGCGATCGCTTCAGGCGCAGCGCTCCCACCGATGCGATCGCCAGCAGCCCCAGCACCGCACCGGGCTCAGGCACAGATTCTGTACCATCACCGTCGTCGCCTTCATCATCGGTAACGATGCCGTAGAGCGTCGTGGTGCCGCTGACTTCATTGGCCACCACCAACAGGTTTTGCCCATTGGGGCTGTCGGCAGCCTTGATGAACAGCAACCCTTCTGGCCCCAAGTCACCCGCCGCTTGGAAGTTGGTTTCATCAAAGGCTACGTCAAAGTTGCGGTTGTTGCTGTAGGTGACAAAGCGGGGATTCGCCGGGTTGGTCACGTCGTACATCATGATGCCGCCGACGCGCTCTAGCCCAATAAAGGCGTAGATGCGATCGCCAATTTGACCGATGGTGATGCCTTCGGGCTCTGGCCCTTTGTTATCACTGCGGCGGTCAAAGGATTGATTTTCGTCATTGTTGGCGTTGAAGTTTTCGGGCAGCACCTGTGCCAAAATTTGCTCAAACTGGTCGCCGCTGTCCCACACGAGGCTGCCATCTTCGCGCCAAATAGAGAACGACCGCCCCCCAAACACATAGAGCGCTTCATAGTCGCCGTTGGCATTTTGGCCAAGGGTGGTGGTTACGGTCAGACGACCCAAAGCGCCCTTGGCTTGCAGTTCCGCCGCATTGGGGAAGGCTGTCGGATCCAGGGAAAGGCTGTTGACCCGAGCTTCTTCGGAGAAGGCATCGTAGTCGCGGGCGTCGCCTTCGTTTGCAGTGGCGTAATAGGTCACGCCATCGACTGCAAAGCTGGCGATCGCGTCGGGCTGATACATGCCAAACAGGTTGGGAAAGGTCGCGATGTTGATTGCCCCATCGCGATCGCTGGCATCCAACCCATTCCCTGGCAGGCTGTGATCCTTGTAGCCCAAGGGCAGAATGTCGGTGAATTCGCCCAGTTCAAGATCCAGAATGGCGATCGCATTGTTTTCCTGCAACGCCACCCAGGCCGTCTTGCCATCGGGAGCCACGGCAATATATTCCGGCTCTAGGTCTTGGGACACGCTGGCCCCCGGCCCAAAAATCCGCACCCCAGCCGCAATCAAGGCATCCCGCTGGCTGTCGAAGGCGTTGAAGGTAGCAAAGCGCACATCACCATCGGTGAGCCCTGCAACCCCGCCCGAAACATCGATAATGCTGACCGAGCCTTCCGGATCGACAGTGTAGTCGCTGTTGGGCTCGCCTTCATTGGCGATCAGCACTTTGGTGCCATCGGGGGTAAAGGTCAGCATGTCGGGCAGTGCCCCAACCCGCACCGCGTTTTGAAAAATGCCGTCAATGTCGAAAAAGACGACGCTGCCCGGATTTTGCGCCACGTTCGCTTCCACCGCAGCCGCCACGAGGCCGTTGTAGACCGCGACACTATTGACACCGCCAAAATCTCCCCCCAGCAAGTTGATATTGATGGTGTTGAACATGGTGGGCGTGGGGGGGGTAGAAATGTCGAGAATGTCGATGGTGTTGGCGTTGGCGTTGACCACAAACAAGCGACGGGACGCCGCATCGTAGGCGGCAATTTCGGCAGCCCCTTGGGCAAAAACACCGGTTTCATAGGTGCCGAGCACCTGTAGGCTGGCGGCATTCGCGGGGGTAGCCAGCGCGCCCAAAGCTACGGCGGTTGGCACCACCAAGGCTGTAAAAGAACGAATAGTCATCATGGATTGCTCTACGTGAATGACAAACAGCACAGGATGCAAACCTACCCGGTGAACAATCGCCACAAAATCAACTCCTTACTGGCAAAACAGCCGTAGTGTAGGGGCTGAGGCTCAGGCAAGTTTGCAAAATGCCAGCACCTTTGGCGCGAGTGAACGGTCACCAAAGATACGAGCACTACGCAAAAGTACTGAGTTGGCATTAAGCCCGGACTGTCATTGGGTTAAGAGGCCGTAAATTCACGGAGGCTTGTTGGTAACTTCATCAACGTCGCGATCGCCTTTATCAAGGCTTGGCATACGCCCCACCCCAAATTCCGGTGCAGGCACTCACTCGGGCGATGGGGTGCGATCGCTGACGCTGACCTGTCCATCGGGGAAGAACTGAACGCCCAGGGTGCGAAATTCGTTGGGGGGCGCGATCGCGCTGCCAATCTCTGGCAAGGGGACGCGATCGCGATAGCGTTCTGCCAGCGCATCCGTAGCGGTGACTTCAGCGAGGGTGCCATCTGTGGTGATCTGAAGCGCGTAGTCCAAGGGGGCATCGAGTTCGGGCGGCGGTTCCCAGGCCTCCGTGAGTTGGGCCTGCAACGGAATCAGCGCGGGCGGGGTAGGGCTCCGGCGCAGGGCGATCGCGCCAGATTCGGCCTGCGCCGACGGGCTCGCATCGGCACGACTCGAAAAGGGCTCCGGCGCGATCGCAATGGCAGCACTATCATCATCCGCCACAGGTGGCGCGGGCGAATCCTCTGGGCGTGTCGGAGGACGCGACGCGGGGGCGGGGGCCGATGGCGGAACTTCAGGACGGCGCTGGGCTACAGGCGGCGGCACAGCTTCAGGGGGGGCGGACTCCGTTTCCTCCGAAGCTGGGGACGGCTCACGGGCCGCTGGGTCGGGCGTAGCATTGCCCGCGTTGGCCTCTTCCTCAACCGTGTTAGGTTCTTCCGCAGGGCGGGCCGTGTCTTGCTCCGCAGGCGGGGGGAGCGATTCTGGGCTCGCGTCGGGGGCAGCGCCGGAGTCGCGGCGGGATGTCTCGGGCTGGGATTCCAGTGCAGTTTGATTCAGCGTGGTTGTGGGCAGGGTGGCAATGAGGGTTGCTGCCCCAATCGCGATCACTAGCCCCGCTGCGGCACTCCACTGTCGCCAAGGCCGCTGACGGCGGGCGGCGATCCCCACGGGCAACACCCGCACCGCCTGCTCAAGCTGGTCAAAAATTTCGCCGAGATCGGCCAACTGTTGGCTATTGAGAATCAAGCCAGTGGAGGCATCGGGGGTCAGCGCCCCCCCGTAGAATCGATGGCGAGTGAGCCCCTCGGGCACTAGGGTGGGGGAATTATTGGGCGATCGCGGCATCGTCCCCGTGCCGCTGAGTTGACTATCGATATAGTTCTGCACGAGGGCTTGCAGACTGAGAAGCTGATCGCGATCGCCGCGTAGGGTCACCGTCGCGCCATCGCCGTCGGGTGGTGCGGTGATGTGCAGTTCAAAGCGCAGCGGCTCCACCACAGGCCGATCAGACCATTGGGAAATGGCTGCTTCCCGCATCATCACCGCGAGTGTGGCGGTGGGGGTTTCGTAGTGTAGTGCCCTGAGTTGAACGGCGGAACTCATGGTGGAGGCTTCCCTTAGCGCGATCGCTCTAGCAGCGCGATCCACAACCGCCGCGCCCCGCCCGACTGGCTGTAAAACAGCAGATCAACCAAGAGCTTGAAGGCCAAGTCTCGCAGCGTGTCGATGGTGAGATTGGGGTCTTCCATGCGCTCTTCGTACAGGTTGCTAAAGGCGTCGAGGTAGTCGCCTAACATCGCCACCCGGTGGGGCGGTTGGTTGCGGGCGGTGGCTTGCTCCAATCGCTCAATGGCTTGGCGAATGGGAGTATGGTGCTGCTGGGCTAGGTGGGCACAAACCAAGGTCAGCGATCGCGCCTCGTCCACATCCAGCTTTTTGCGGCCCTGGCCCTTGCGCAGGGGGCTGGCTTGCCGCAGCCGCCACAAGCTGACACGATCGCCCATGAGCGCTCCGACATCGAGGGATTTTGCCGCCTCCAGCATGGCTTCAGAGCCGATGCCCAACAAGGCTTCCAGGGCAAGCAATACCAAGTCAAGCTGGGCCTTGATACTGTCGAGTTGTTGAGGATTTGGGGTCGGCTGCAACGGAGCCGAGGAGGGTGAAGGCGCGGGACTATCCACAGCAAAACCACAACTTTACACTACAGATTAGCGGCGATCGCAGAGGATGGGTTACCAGTTTTGCAACGCCTTAAAATGGCACAGTCTTTGCGAGACCCCGCCTTCCGAGAGGATGACGGGTGATTGGCTTGTTTGCGGGCTGGAGTTTGGGACGGGGGGATTGCACCCGCACCTATCGATCTTCGAGGGAGGCGGGGCTGTCGTTGAGCGACCAACGGTAATCGATGGTGAGATTAGCGCGCTGGAGTTCTTCTTCGAGCTGGCGCTGCTGCGAGAGCGCCTTGCGTAGGGTAATGATCAGCTCGTTGATGTGCGATCGCAGCCGCGCATCGGAGTAAACCGTCTCCAGGGTTTGTCGTTCGAGCAGCTGCATCAGCAGCTCGTAATGGATGTGCGAAGGCAGCGGAATCTGCTTGTCCATGGGAAATAAAGGCGATCCTGTAGATGGGCGTGTGGGCCAGAAGGGCAGAACCCCTCGGCGTTAGGAATAGAGGGTGGCGATCGCCGCCGCCAAATCCGCCTGTCGCATCAGCGATTCCCCCACCAGCACCCCACGGGCTCCTGCCGCCGTGAGGCGAGCCAGATCTGCCGAGGTATAAATCCCCGACTCACTCACCACAAAGCAGTCGCGCGCCAGCAGCGCATCCTGGCGCTCTGCCATCAGCGTGCAGGAGGTGTCGAGGGTGGTTTCAAAGGTTTCGAGGTTGCGATTGTTGATGCCAATGAGCTGAATTGTTTCGATGGCAAGGACGCGATCCAGCTCTACCAGGGTATGGACTTCCACCAGCGCCCGCATCCCCAGCGCTTGGGCAATGCGCACAAAATAGCGAAGGTCTTCATCGCTCAGCACTGCCGCAATCAGCAGCACCGCATCGGCCCCGCACACCCGCGCCAGATACATCTGGTACGGGTAGAGGATGAATTCCTTGCACAGCAGCGGGATGTCCACGCTTTGCCGAATCTGGGTGAGATAGTCAAAGCTCCCCTGAAAAAATGCCTCATCCGTAAGCACCGACAAACAGGTCGCGCCCCCGGCTTCGTAGGCTTGGGCGATCGCCACGGGGTCAAAATCCTCACGAATCACGCCCCGGCTTGGCGATGCCTTTTTGACCTCTGCAATCAAGGCGGGCTGGCGATCGCTGGCCTGGAGTGCCGCCAAAAAATCGCGGGCAGGCGGCGCACTCAAAACCTGACGCTGCAAGTCTATGAGGGGCAACCGCTCGCGCAGCCTCGCCACCTCTTTTTCTTTATGCCAGACAATCCGCTCAAGAATGTTGCGCGGCTCACTGTCAGGCGTCACAACTTGATAGGTCAAATGCTGCACAGAGACCCCTGGGCTTGGGGGACGACGACGAATTTGCATCCTGGGATTTCCTTCCTCAAGGGGTCACAACGGCACGCTTAAAAGCTTCGTCTAGGACCTCAGATAGGGTGGGATGGGTGTGAACACAGTAGGACAAATCGGTGACGGACTGTCCTTGGGCGATCGCATTTGCCGCCTCTTGAATCAGATCCGACGCATGGAGGCCGAGAATGTGGGCTCCGAGCACCTCACCCGTGTCTTTGCGATAAATCACCTTTGCCAGCCCGTCCGACTCACCCTCCGCCAGCGCTTTGGAATTGCCCTTGAAGTAGGTCTTCACCGATGCCACCTCAAAGCCTTCCTTTGCAGCCAGTTCCTGGGCAGCGGGCTCCGTCAGCCCCACAAAACTCACCTCAGGATGGGTAAAGGCCGCTGCGGGAATGCTCTGATAGTTCACCGTGCGGGGCTGGCCGACCATGTTATCCACCGCCACTACCCCCTGGGCCGAAGCTGCATGGGCCAACATCATCTTGCCCGTTGCATCCCCGATCGCCCACAAATGGGGCACGGGTTGACCATCGCGCAATACCTGGAGGTGCTCATCAACGGGGATAAAGCCTCGGCGATCGGTCTCCACGCCTAGGGTTTCCAGGCCCAGGTTCTTCGTCGCTGGAATCCGCCCCGTCGCTACCAGGCAGGCATCGACTTCCAGCACGTCTACGATTTCCTTGGTTTCGCGATCGGCCAGCTCAATCACCACCGGAGAACCCGGCTTGACGGAAACCGCCAGCACCCCGGCCCGCGTTTCCACATCCCGAGGGCTGATCAACACCCGCTCAGCGACTTTGGCGATATCGGGGTCAAAGGTAGGCATCACCTTATCGAGGGCTTCAATGATGGTGACCTCTGAACCCAGGGCGGTGTAAATGTCGCAAAATTCAAGCCCAATGTAGCCACTGCCGATGATGGCCACCCACGAGGGCACCCACTCAAGCTTGAGGGCATCATCGCTGGTGAACACCGTGCGCCCATCAAGTTCAATCCCTGGGGGAACGAAGGGCACAGAGCCGGGCGAAAGCATGATGTCGCGGGCCGTGAGGGTTCTTTCGCCGTTGGGGGTTTCGACCTGCACCTTCTGCACGCCAGCGACCTTGCCCCACCCTTGAATCACGTCTACCCCGAGGCGTTTGAGGCTGTTGGTCATATCGCCCTGGATTTTTGCCACCAGGTTATGGGCATGGTCGGCAATGGCTTGGCGATCGTAGCTGACGCCACTCACCTGAATTCCTAGGGCGCTGAGGTGATGATTATCTTGGAGTTCGCGCACGCGCCCAGAGGCCGCCAGCAGCGCTTTAGAGGGAATGCAGCCGCGATTGACACAGGTTCCTCCCATTTCTCCAGCTTCGATAATGGCGGTTTTGAGCCCCTGCCGCACCGCATGGAGGGCTGCCCCGTGGCCGCCAACCCCTGCTCCAATAATGACGAGATCATAGTCAAGTGACTGACTCACAGCTTGCTGTCTCCTAAGCCCATCGCAGCGATAGATGAAAACCGGGTGACAGGGATGTGCGATCGCGCGCCATCGACCTGTTCCCAGGTTTACCTTTCCAATTCTTGACTAGAGTGGGGCTTTAAGACAACTTTTCTGGCCGGGGGCTGTGGTGATCGAAGGATGGCGACGGAGGGCTCCCGATGGGCAGCTTAACGCTCGGCGGCGCTAGCGCCCTCGGCGTTGGCTCAACTGCTGGGCCTCGCGCACCCACACCGCCACCTGTGCCGGATCGGGGCACAGGTCTGACCGCTGCAAACTGGCTGTATGCAGGCGGCGAATTTGGCTATGGAGGCGACCGGGCGCGATCGCAGCAAGCTGCGCGATCGACTGAATGCCCGTGTGCAGCAACAGCCCGCAATAGTCGCACCCCACGCTAGGCAACTGGGCTAAATCTGCCAGTGCCAGCCACTTTTGGGCATAGCGGAGGGGTAGTTGAAGCTGGCGCGCAAGGGCTTGCTGAGCTTGGGGCGATCGCCCCTGATGAAGCAGGTGGGCAGTGGTGGTCAGCCCAAGCTGTTGCAGTTGGGTGGAGTGCTCGCGGGAGAGACCCGGAAGGTTTTGAATGGGCCAGCTTTGGGGTTTCAAGGTCATCATGGTCATAGAAATTAGGCTGCTTGGGTTGGGGCGAGGCCCAGGGGATGCCGCGATCGCCCTTGCGTTTCCACCAGAAAAGCGAGCTATACTGATCGTGACTTACGGGATGTAGCGCAGCTTGGTAGCGCGCCTGCTTTGGGAGCAGGATGTCGCAGGTTCAAATCCTGTCATCCCGATTTTATCGCGCCCTTTATCCTTCGAGCATTGCCCTCGTATTCGCGTCGGCACTTTTATAGGGCACAGGCGTCTTTCACACGAAGACCTCGCCCGAGCTTAAAACGGGTGGCATGCCTGACCGCGGGGGGTTCAGTCAGGCATGGCCCTAGGTTCAAAAAAAGAAGCGTCCACTCTGGGGCACAGAGATTTGAGGGAAACTTGCTAGGATGCATCCAGCGATCGCACGGATGCGACTCCAGCGCACCTCAGCCCCGTGTGGTACCTGTCATCAATCAGGGGCGACGAACCGTTCGATTCACGGGTCATGGGCTTCGGAAAGTCCCACCCGCTCTGTAGTTCAGCAAAGTGGTTTGCAAGTATATGAAAAGCATTGTGCGCCGACTCACAACACTCGGTTTAATTGGGGCCACCCTAACCGGCGTAACGACAAGCTTCTCGCGGGCGGCCTTGGCACTCCCCAGAGCTGAAATTGTCGAGAAACTCTCGACGGTGCCCGTGTTTTTGATTGTGGATGAGGACGGGCGATCGCTGACTGCCAGCGTTGACAACTCCTCTGATGAAAATCTGCAAGCGCCCATCGTCTTTATTGATGCTGAAGCGGCGCGCGACTTTCTAGAACGAGCCGAGGCCGAAAACGCGCCCTTTGCCGGTGAGGCACAGGTCGCCGCCCTGCCCCTAAGCAGTGTTTATCAAGAGGCGCGGCAGCAGCTTCGCACCAGCACCAGCTTGGTCTACATTCCCGATCGCGATGCCATTGAAGATGCGGAAGAACTCGCCTCGGTGGAGGATTTCCCTGGGGTGCCGCTATTCGCCGCTGTGAATCGTGAGAATGGTCAATACCTGCTCTACAGCAACCAGACCCTTCCCATGTTCTTCTCTCTGGCGGATCTCCAGCGTCAGCTCCAGCCCTTCTTTGACCAAAATCCCGATGCGGCGAACACCATTCGCATTGAGGTCATCACCCTGGAAGGGCTGCTGCAAAGCATGGAAACCAGTAACGACGCAGAAATTGATGACGTGCTGGGGTTGATTCAACTCGTACCAGCATCGGATACGCTGCGCTATCTCCAAAACAATGGACCTCGCCGCTAGCGAGCGGTTGTACCCGGTCGTCATTGATAGAGGCACGACCACAGTCAGGACAGGGGCGATCGCTCCTGTCCTGGTGTGTTTGAGAGGATCCGGCAGCATTCAGGGCAACTGGGCTCAGTCCGTCGCGGCATGCTCAATAATGGGGCAAATTTCGGCGTCAAGCTGTTCTGCTTGCTCAGCCTCAGCCATCAGTGCCGTAATTTGTTGCCGGAGGTGATGCAGCTCAACAATCCGGCGATCAATTTCCTCGATTTTTTGCTGGAATTTGTGCCGCACACTGTGGCACGGGCGCGACCCCTGATCGGAGATCGACAGAATGTCTTGAATATCTTGTAAGCTGAGCCCCAATGCCTGCGATCGCCGGATGAAACGCAGCCGATTCAGCACCCCTGATTCAAATAGACGAAACCCGCCGGGCGATCGCTGGGCTGCCTGAATTAACCCCCGATCTTCGTAGTAGCGAATGGTTTTGACCGGCAGGTTTGCCTGGGTACTCACCTCACCAATTTTGAGCAGCTCTGGTGCGCAAGACATGGGGCAAACGTTCTTGGGATAACCTATTTTTAGGATATCGCGTCTGCCCTTTGCCATCATCTATCCCGCTGGGGGCATAACCTCCCCGAGGACGAATCGCCAACATCCCTGACCACACTTGCTACGATTGCCCCAAGGATTGTCTGCCTTGTTCCCGTCCACCCAGCCTGGTTGCACCCATGCCCCCACAACTCAATCGCCGCCTGCGGAATATTCATGCCACCCTGGCCCCGGTGATGGTGTTGCCCCTGTTGCTGACGCTGACGACGGGGGTGGTTTTCCAACTGGCAATGGCATCGGGCAATACCCAAGCCTTTCTCTGGGTGCTCGAAGTGCATCGCGGGCATTTTGGGCCACTCAACTTGGAAAGGATTTACCCATTTTTGAATGCGCTGGGACTGCTCACCCTGATCGTCACAGGCACTGTGCTGTGGCTACAGCGCCCGTCTCGGCCTTGGGTTCAGCGCTAAGGGAAGACTGGGATGAAAAGGCGACAACTACTTTGGGGGGCGATCGCCACCACCGGATCCGTGTTGTTGGCACGCTGTGCGACGGTATTGTCACCCACGCCTGGGCGATCGCGGGTCGTGAGTCAGGCTGGCGAACTGGTGGCGGATCTGACCGCAGCGGAGACATGGCAGCCCCTGGCCGGGCGGCAGGCCCGCCTGCTGAGCTACAGTGGCCAAGTGCCTGGCCCATTACTGGAAATGAATGCGGGCGATCGGGTGCAACTGCGGCTACACAACCGCCTGACCCAGCCCACCAACCTGCATTTCCACGGTCTCCACATTCCACCCACGGACCAAGCTGATAACGTATTTCGCGTGGCCGCGTCGGGCGAAACCCTGAACTATGCCTTTGATCTCTCGCCCGATCATCCCGGTGGGCTGTTTTGGTATCATCCCCATCACCACGGTACCGTCGCCGAGCAGGTGTTTGGGGGGTTGGCGGGGCCGCTGATTGTGCGAGGTGCGATCGACCAGGTACCGGAAATTCAGGCCGCCGATGAGGCGGTGTTGGTGTTGCAAGATTTTGATCTCGATCGCCGGGGCAATCGCCGCGAACCCATGCCCATGTTTCGGCGGTGGGGCCGCGAGGGCGATTTGATTACGGTGAATGGCGATCGCCCGCCCCAGCTTCCCCTGCCCCAAAACGGGCTGCTGCGGCTGCGATTGCTGAATGCCTCCGCCTCACGGATTTATCGGCTGCGCTTGCAAAATCACCCCTGGCACCTGATTGGCTTGGATGGGGGTGCCCTGGCTGCCCCAACAGAGATTGACGAGTTGATCCTCGCGCCGGGGGAACGGGCCGATCTGCTGGTGGCGGGTCAGCGCGACCCCGCTGCCTACGACTTGGTAAGCCTGCCCTACGATCGCGGCATTGCCAACATGATGCATGGCATGGGCCATCACCCGCGCGGGGGCGATCGCAACACGGCTCCCCAATCCCTCGCCATCCTGACCTACACCGAGACCACCACACCCACCCCGCTGCCTACTGCACTGCTTCCTGTCGTCGCCCCTGGCGAGCCCATCCGCCGCCGAGAATTTGTCCTCGACCACGGGATCAATCAAGGCCAGTTTTTTCTGATCAATGGTCGCGGCTTTGACCACCACCGCATCGATACCCGCGTGCAGCTTGGCACCGTCGAAGACTGGCACATCCTCAACAAAGCCGGAATGGATCATCCCTTCCACCTGCATACCAATGGGTTTCAGGTGTTGCGGCGCGATGGTCAGCCTGTTGCCGATCCGGTCTGGAAAGATACCGTCAACATTCCGGCCTACGGCAGCATCGATCTGCGGGTGGCCTTTGCGGACTTTCCTGGCGTGACGGTCTACCACTGTCACATCCTCGACCACGAAGACCAGGGCATGATGGGGCAGATCGAAATGCAGCCTAGCGCGTGATGGGGGCGATCGCAGATTGCAGTCGCCAATCGTCAACGCCCCAACGGCCCTGCCCCCGCCCCGTCTAACCTACAGGCCCAATCTCACCCTCGCCTGCTGCCCAGCTACGGTCGTCGCGATGCTCCCAGCCCCGGGTCTATCCATCGGCCCCGGTTTTTGAGTATCCTCCTAAATGGCTCACACGCAGGATTGCCATGCTGGATCTCACTGGAAAACGCGCCCTAGTTACGGGCATTGCCAACAACCGTTCCATCGCCTGGGGCATTGCCCAACAACTCCACGCCGCCGGAGCTGACTTGGGAATCACCTACCTGCCCGACGACAAAGGCAAGATGGAAAAAAAAGTCAAGGATTTGGTTGAGCCGCTGAATCCTTCGCTGTTTTTACCCTGCAACGTGCAGGATGATGCCCAGATCACTGCGACCTTCGACGCCATTCGCGACCAGTGGGGCAAGCTCGACATCCTTGTCCACTGCCTCGCCTTTGCCAACCGCGAAGATCTGATTGGCGACTTTAGCGCCACCTCGCGGGCTGGGTTTCAACTGGCTCTGGAGATTAGCGCCTACTCGCTGGTGAGTCTGGCGAATGCTGCAAAACCCCTCATGACAGAAGGGGGCAGCATCGTCACGCTCACGTATCTCGGCGGGGTGCGCGTGGTGCCTAACTACAACGTGATGGGGATCGCTAAAGCCGCCCTGGAAATGAATGTGCGCTACCTGGCATCGGAGCTTGGCCCCCAGCAAATTCGGGTGAATGGAATTTCGGCTGGCCCAATTCGCACCCTGGCGTCTTCCGCGATCGGCGGCATTCTCGATATGATTCACCACGTCGAAGATGTTGCTCCCCTGCGCCGCACGGTGACGCAGGAGGAAGTGGGCAAGACGGCGGCGTTTTTATGCAGTGATTTGTCCAGCGGGGTGACAGGGCAAATTTTGTATGTGGATTCGGGCTACAACATCATGGGTATGTAAGTAGGTGGACTCAATTATTCGTAGGATGCGTTAGCGGCAGCGTAACGCATCAAAGCCTTACTGGATGGTGCGTTACGGCTACGCCTAACAGCACCTTACAACAGGGTTTATTGATATCCACCTACTTAGCCTGTGATTGGCCTCTCGGAGATCGGGGTTGAGGTGCGATCGCAACAGAATT
>JACYME010000140.1 GCA_015272155.1 Leptolyngbyaceae cyanobacterium T60_A2020_046 | reverse complement strand
TAGCGATCGAC
Organism: Leptolyngbyaceae cyanobacterium T60_A2020_046; assembly: GCA_015272155.1. Classification (GTDB taxonomy): domain Bacteria; phylum Cyanobacteriota; class Cyanobacteriia; order Phormidesmidales; family Phormidesmidaceae; genus JACYME01. The sequence continues at coordinate 5,221 of JACYME010000140.1, read as the reverse complement.
CACTTGCTGAACGGTTTGGCGATAGCTTTTGCGAATATTGGCTAGCTCTTTGCGGAGTTCTTGAAGAATGCCTAAATCTTCCTCTTGCTGAATTTCAGTTTCCAGGCGCTCAGTGTCTGGACTTTCAATTTCCTCCAGCAACCAACCTGCATTCAGCAACCGAGCATGGTGCTGAACTGCTTCCCCCTGATCAACCCAAGGAATACCCCAGGCCTGACCAAGGGATTGCCTTAGCCTTCCCCCTTTTTGATGAATGGCTTGATTAACCGCACAACAGGCTTTTGCAAAGTGTTGAGTATGCTTTTCCTCGCCTTGATGAGTTTTCAGGTATCCAGCTACCCCAGCCGTCAGGTCAGGATAAAAAGCTGCGACCTTATCTTCATCCAAACCAAATAGGTTTTGTAAAACATGATGCAAGCCGCGCTTCAGGACTTCAGTGGCGTTTAATTCCTCACTGCCATCAAAAATGCCTGCGCGTTGCTGCCACAGTTTTTTTACTGTAGTTTCAGCTAAATAGTCAGAGTTGGGATGAACTACTGAGCCAAGACCAGAAATTGTAGATCGTCCACCAAAGGCTGTTGGCAGCGTCCAGTTTCGGGCATTTTTGACTCCAGCCAGAGCCGTCCGGGTACTGCCAAAGGCGTAGGGCCACCAAGAGCCTGTGTTAACGCTGAACTTTCTCCCCTGGGTTTCCTGGCGTTGCCTGCAAGCTTCTCGTAAGAAATTCAGTTCCTCTGGCTTGAAGGGCTTCAGATCTTCCTGAGTCACCCGATAAAGTTGGTTGAGTTCTTCCTGCCAGTCAACGAGTTCTTGATGACGATTTTCCTCCAAAGCGGCCGTCTTTAGGGCGTCAACATTATGACCAATTGGCACTGCACTCCAGTAGGTTTGCCATTGGCTATTCAGCCAGCCTTCCCAAGTTTTATGATCCTCAGTCAACCCTGGCATCCATTTCTTTTTCTCCTGAAGGCTCTTAAAAACAAGACTCCCAAGATGAAGCCATTCCTGCTTTAACACGGACTTGGCATACTGCATGGCTGCCTGAACTTTTGACTCTGGCAATAGCAGCACCATCACATTCGGAAATCCTGCTGTGGTTAACTTAGACTGTTTAGGTGCTTCAACCCATTTCTCAAAGTCGGTTTTCCAGCCGCTAAATTGACTGCCTGGCATTCCATTCAATAGCCAGTGATCAATCAAGGGCTGCTGAAACAAGCTGGGATATAGCACACTATCGGGGCCGTACTGCCACGCCAGTGCCCAGCAAACCCGTGCCGATAGATAGTGCAAGATCCACGAACCGGCCCAGAAATCCCGCATTTTGCGGCTAGCCTTAATCAGCTCTTGAATGGGGGTAAAGGTAAAGGAAACCAGATAGGGTAATTCTTTCTGGCTGCCCTTGCTCCATCGCTCTAGGTCGTCAGAGGTGAGATTGAACCCAGCTAATGAACCAGCTAAGGCGGCGGTAATGCTGGCATGATCCCAAATGGAGCTATCTGGCAGGCGAGTTTCTGCGGGCATGAGTAAGAGGGACTCATCACCACCCAACGCCTGACAGGTCGCTATTGGTAAACACCGCCAAAGCCACCAGAACACCTTGCGAGCATTGGTCTCTTTTTGGATATCAGCGGGTAATAAGCCTTGCTCCTTAGCAACTAAAAATTCCTTGCGATTGGGGGCTTTTGTCAGGTCTTGGTGGTGCTTATCTTTGAGCTTCAGTTTCCGAAGCTTGCCAGACAAGAGATGGCGAAGTTCTAGACCTTGCTCGTTGTCATAGTTCACTGAGACAGAAAGACTGCCAATGGCACCGCGATCGCTTGCCGACGCAATATAGTCAGCCAAGTGGATATGTTGCCAAGCTTTGCCTGATTTAGCTTCAGGATCCCACCCATGCTCAACCCAATCTCGCATGACCGCCAGATCACGCCATAGGCCATTGCCACTGCGCCCAGAGTTATCATGCAACGCCTTCAGTGCTGGGTCATGCAGCAGACCCCAGATTTTGGCTTGCCAGAAGAGTTGAGTCATGGATATTAAGGTCCTTTCTGCGGTGATAGCACCGTTGTGAGTGCCTGCTCATCGATCGCTGCGCCTAGTATGGCAACCCCACTCAGCAGCGGGGACAAAATTAATGCGAATGACCAATGCAGCTCTTTTGCTAGGAGTGCCCGATCGCACTCCGCAAGAGTACGGAGTGTGATGTTTTGCAAGAAGACGTTGCCTAGGTTGATGGAGGGGATACAAACCGTCACAGAATTTCGACCGTCGCATTAGCAGATCGGGGGGTGAGAACGGTGCTTCTACAATGGGGGCATTGCGGCCCTGGAGAGAATCGCCCCATGAGTGTTGAGGTGAAAGTTCACGTTTTAATGGGAGCGCCGGGGAGTGGGAAATCGACCTTGGCACGGCAGATGCAAGCGCTGATTACAGGCAGTCAGATCATCTCGACCGATCGCATTCGCCATGAGCTGTATGGTGACGAGGCGTATCAGGGGGTATGGGCTGAGGTTGAGGCTGAGGTACTCCGTGCCATGCGGGCGGCGATCGCGGCAGGCACAGCAGTGATTTATGACGCCACCAACGCACAACGAGTCTGGCGGATGGGGCTGCTGCGGCAGTTAGCCGATTTGCCCATTGCTTGGGTAGGCTGGCGTTTGATCACCCCGCTAGACACCTGCTTGCAGTGGAATCAGCAGCGTCAGCGGGTCGTGGAGCCAGCGCTTGTAGCGTCATTGCACCAGGCTTTGCGGCAATTTCCCCCCCATCCCGCAGAGGGCTTTTTGGCGGTGTATGATCTCTCACCCTTTGGGGGGATAGAGGACGTGGCCGCTCACCTGAGGAAGCTGCATCGCAGTCAAGTCAATCGCCACAACCGTACCCAGCATCCGCGTGTGCGCTATCACCGCTATTCCACCTTGCTGGCCTTTGATCGCCTGCTGCATCTCCTGAACTTGTTGGTGCAGTATCCCGGTTTGGGCGATTGGCATCGGACGGCACCGCAACTGCTAGGTCAGCTACTGGCGCAACCGACCGCCCTGCCCCAGGATGCCTTGGCCGAAGTAACTGCTGTGATGGCTTCGCAGCATGGCACCCTGTATGCCGACCCTAGGGCGATCGCGGAAGATATAGCTTGGCTAGAGCAAAACGGCTTTTTAGCTACCACTCCCACGACGACCCCGCTGGGTTTGCCCCCAGCGCCAACGACCGCTATCAATCCCCATGCCTATTCTGATTGGGAGCCGTTCCAACGGCTGTTGGTAACGATTCGGTTCATTGCCCACCATCCTTTGGTGTGGCTAGATGAGCAGGGCAGCAGTTTACACAGTTTGGCGGCGGCGATGCAGGCGGTAGGACTGGTGGTAGGCGACCGCACCGCCGCCCTCCGCAAAGATTTTGAGCGGATCCTCAAGCCCTATGGCATTTTGCCTCACCGTCGATCGCGCCGGGGATACTATCTGGGCACGGGCATTTTGACGGAGCCGCAATTGTTAGAGGTGGCGCGCCTGCTGCAAACCCAGGCCAAGCACATTCAAGACCCCCTCGTAGTGCCTCTGCTCGCCCAGGTGGAAGAACGTTTGCGCCATAGTCACCATGATTTAGCCACGGCTTATCCGGTGCGGGCGATCGCCAATCAACTGATCATTAACCCAGATCTGTTGCCAGCGGATGCGATCGCCCGTGACCCCGAAGCCCTCGCCCAGGCGATTGAGACGGGGCAATGTTTAGAACTGGGTCGCTATCGTGACGCGGGGCGCTTTGGTGACGTGGGAGATTCCTTTTTTGAAGCATGGCCGTTACAAATCGTTTTTCACAAGATTGCCTGGTATCTGGGGTATGAGGTGGCTGCTGGGCCGCAAAAGGGTTTGTTAGCCTTTGAGCGGCTGGATCGCTTGTTTCGCGGACGGTCGCTGTGCAAATCGCGATCGCAGATGGCTCAACGCAAGGCATTGCATCACCTCCAGCAGTTGCAAACGGCCTGCAATGGTCTTTACTTAGGGCAGCAGGCTCATCTCCAGCAACGGTTTCTGAGTGCTGACCCCCAGCAGCGATCGGCAGTTTGCCTGCACCTGGAACTGTGGTTTACCCCAGCGATTTTTGCCTTTGTGAGCGAGGGCACTCAGCGATTTCCCCTTGCGCAAATGCGGATGTCCCCCTTGAGCCCGCAACAGCAAAAACGTAACCCTCAGTTATTTTCTCTACCGCCCAGTCCTGATCCTGATTTTCCCTATCGATTTCAGGTGGAGTTGCCCGTTTGGTCAGCAGAGGATGTGGATTTGCGGCGCTGGATTTTAGGGTTTGGGGCGACGGTCAAAGTGGTGAGTCCCCTGGCTTTGCGGCAAACCATTTATGACATTGGGCAAGCTCTAGTTGAGCTATACAGAGCAGGAACAGAGCAGAAGCTGTCTCGCTGACCTAGTTGTCCCTTCACCACCTGAACCTGACCCGGCAGGCAGGTGGAGGAAGTTTTTGACGTTGTTGAGTGGATGGCTCCATCCGAGCAGACATGGGGCGGTGGCTGGAGTGAACAATTGGGTCAGCCCGAGAAGCACGTCGGCAATCTGTTGGAAGACAGACTCAGGGCTCGCGGCGGCGGTGATGGCGGATGAGGACGTTTACCTCAAGGTGGAAAATGAGCCCTTCACGCCGCTGAATGTCGAATGCCACGGTGAGTAGTTAATGCCGTATCACATCCTGGTCGAGAATGGGGATGCCTTCATTGATTTCGAGAGGGGTTTCAATCTGTCCGAAGAGGGGGCCTTGAATTTGACGGAAACGGTAGTTCAGGGGCCGATGGGGAACCCCGTGGGTTTAGACCGTTCCTATGCTGGGATGTTTGCCAGCAACTTACGCAAGCGGAGCCGACGACTGCCGAGCCAGCGCGATCGCTGTTCATTGAAGCCGATACGGAGGCCCAACCGTCGCGTTCTGATGGTGAGCGATCGCCGATTGCCGAACCCTCGCAACCGGCTGCTGAGTCTTCCGCTGCCGTTGCCGATGTGCTGGGGACGGGTGAAACCGTTGCCGTCAATCCGTCGCCGATTGAGGAACTGGAGGATGGGCCACCCGCAGGCTCACCAGATTATCAGGAGACGCTGTCTCGCCTGCGGGGTGTGGTGCAAGATCTGCCCGCAGCGCAGCAAGCAAGTCTGCTGGTCGCGATCAACCAGGCCACTGCGCAAATCCGGAGTCTTATCCAAGAATGGGTTGAAACAAAAATATA
>JACYME010000245.1 GCA_015272155.1 Leptolyngbyaceae cyanobacterium T60_A2020_046 | reverse complement strand
GATTGTTGCGATTCCTTCACACTCTAACAGCCCCATTCGTAAACGGGGGCATTCATCACCAGGTCTCATATAGGCTGGGCTTATTGCTTATCAGTTCTTGAATAAGTTTTACGAGGTTTTATGGAGTCGTGGCCTCACGTTCGAGCACCAGGGTCACAGGCCCGTCGTTGAGGATGTCAACCTGCATCATGGCCCCAAACTGCCCCGTCTCAACCCGTAGGCCGCTGTGGCGGAGCAGCGCGACAAACTCGGTATAACGAGCTTCGGCGGCGTCGGGCGCAGCCGCTGCCGAGAAGGAAGGCCGCCGCCCCTTGCGACAGTCGCCGTAGAGGGTGAACTGGCTGACCACGAGCAGATCGCCGTGGATGTCTTGCACGGAGAGATCCCAGCGATCGCTGCCAGGGGATGCAAAGAGGCGCAGGTCAAGGCATTTTCGGGCCATCCAGGCCAGCTCGGCGGCGGTGTCGGTGGGGGCAATGCCGACTAGGAGGTTGAGCCCTCTGCCAATCTGCCCAACGATGTGATCGCCGACGCGCACTTGGGACGCAGTTACCCGCTGAATCACAACCCGCATGGTTGTCTTACCCTTCAGGGGTGGAGTGGAGGGTTTCTGTGGCGTTGAGGTGCGATCGCAGGGTTTCCGCGACCGCGGCCATCTCCTCTGGCTGGGGCTTAGCCTGCAAGGCCCGAAAGATTTGTAGCTCCAGCCCGCGCAGCCCCAGCTCTGCCTTGCCGGAGTAGCGCGGTTGCAGCACAAAATGCACATGGTAAGGCGGCTGATCGACCCAAGAATTGATGTAAATGCGCTCGGCCCCCAGTGCGACCTGCATCGCCTGGGTCAACTGCTGCAAGAACGGCCCTAGGGATGCCGCCTCGCTGGGGGTGAGATCCCACAGGTTTTCGCGATGGTGGCGGGTTTTGACGACGATCGCCGCCAAGCCGTGGGCTCCGAGGCAGTGATCGGCAATCCACCACGGGTTTTCGGCGATCGTGCCACCGGGCACCTCAACCTGCCCTGCCAGAATTTGACAGGCCAAACAATCCCCATGATCACTGGCAGCCGAGTCTGAATTCAACATGTTCTCAGGCGTGCATGACAACAATGGAGCCGCATCAAAACAAGGAAAGGAACTGCGATCGCGCCACGGATATTCCCGATCGCCTCAGAACCCGTTTGGCGGCACCAGCCGGGGATCACTGGCGGACGCAGCGATCCACTGCCGCGCTTACCCCCCAAATCCTCTGCCCCGACTCATCGACGGTTTTGCGAGGCAAGCGTTCAACTGCTTGCGCAGGGCATCGTGATCCAGGTTTTGGCCAATCAGCACCAGTTGCAGCTTGGGATCGCCCTTCCAGTCTTCATCATCGAGGGAAAAGCGCTTGCCGCTGAGGTGAAACACATGACGCTTGGGGCTTTCCTCAAACCAGAGAATTCCCTTAGCGCGAAAGATGTTGTCGGGCAGTTGATTATCGAGGAAATACTGAAACTTGCGGATCTCGAAGGGGCGATCGCTCTGGAATGACAGCGACGTAAACCCATCGATCGCCAAGTGGTCAGAGTGGGCATGGCTGTGATCATGACTGTGGGGATGATCGTGATCAGGGCCGTGATCATGCTCGCAATGGCCGTGATCGTGGTCGCAATTGGCATGATCGTGAGGCCCATGATCGTGATCGTGGGCATGACCATGATCGTGATCATCACGGTGAGGTTCCTCAGTTTTGAAATACTTATCAGACTCAAACAGCCCCACACTCAAAATCAGCGGCAGCGGCACCTGGGAGTGGGTTGTCCGTAAAATGCGGGCTCCTTCCTTGACATCGCGAATTTTGACCTCCAGTAAATCGAGATCTCCTTCGTCCACCAGATCAGCCTTATTCAGCAGAATGATATCGCCGTAGGCAATTTGGTTGTAGGCCGCCTGACTGTTGAACAAATCCAGGCTGTAGTTCTCGGCATCGACCACGGTAATAATGGAGTCGAGCCGCGTTAGATCGCGCAATTCAGTGCCCAAAAAGGTCAGCGCAATGGGCAGGGGATCTGCCAACCCGGTGGTTTCCACCACAAGGTAGTCGATCTTGTCTTGGCGCTCTAGCACCTTGTACACCGCTTCCATGAGGTCATTGTTGATGGTGCAGCAAATGCAGCCATTGCTCAGTTCGACCATGGTGTCGTCACTGTTTTCTGTGGTGACGAGGAGGTCGTTATCAATGCCGATTTCCCCAAACTCGTTGACCAACACGGCAGTTTTAAGCCCCTGCTGGTTGGTGAGAATGTGATTCAGCAACGTGGTTTTGCCGCTGCCCAAAAAGCCCGTAATGATGGTGACGGGCAGGCCGTGTTTGGCGGTGTCCATCGGGGGGGTGGAGACGGGAGTTGCTGAGGTCATGGCGGTGAATCACAGGTGAAACGTGACTGGAAAATTGCGCTGCGATCACGCGATAACCCCATCAACGGCATGGGGCGCGATCGCAGGGACATCTTCCATACTAACCAAGGCCTTGGCTCCTCTCATCCGTCGGCGTTGAATTTCTCGCCCGCAACGCTCCCGTCTCTGGACAAACCCTGTTACGACGCCGGGGGATCCGCGATCGCCCCATCGGGCAGCGGTTCCATCGTGGTTGGGAGCAGCGTTTTCTGCCAATCTTCTGGGAGAATGTCCGTTGTGCGGTCTTCGTGATCGCCCTCAAAGGGCTCGGCAATCAGGATCTGGGGCGTTTGGGCCACCATCCGCCAGTGGGGGTTCGTCTCAAAATCGGCGATCACCGCCGCCAGATCTGCCAGCACCGCCGCCGCCGAGCCATAGCGTTCTGAAAAGTCGTAGCGCACCAACTGCGTCAGGAGTTTGCCCAAGCCAGGATGCAGATTTGTGACCTGGTATTGCCAAACCAATTCCCCGCGATCGTCGTAGGTCATTTGATAGGGCGACATGCCCGTCAGCGCCTCGATCGCCATCACCCCCAGGGCATAGAGATCGCTGTTGAACCGAGGTAGCCCCGCCGACTGTTCGCTGGGCATATAGCCCTTCGTGCCAATGCCAATGGTGGAAGTGATCTGCGCCTCGGTATCCGTTAACTGGTTTGAAATTTGCTTCACTGAGCCAAAGTCGATCAGCACCAGCCGCTGATCCAAGTTCCGACGAATCACGTTTGAGGGCTTGATATCGCGGTGAATCACTCCCTGACTGTGAACAAACTCGATGACCGTTAACAAATCTTGCAGCAGATTCACGACCCAGCGCTGGGACTTGGGCTGCCCTGTCATCAATTCGTCCTTGAGGGTTGAGCCTTCTACCATTTCTTCCACGACATAGAAGGCGTGGTTGGCTTCAAAGTGGGCCAGCAGGCGCGGAATTTGGTCGTGATCCCCCAGCCGTTCTAGGGTTTCGGCCTCGGCCACAAATAACCGCCGCGCTAGGTGATGCACCTTGGGATCATCGCTGATGATTTTGAGTTGTTTGACGACACATATCGGCTGGCCAGGACGCTGGGTGTCTTCGGCGACGTAGGTTTCGCCAAAGCCGCCGGAGCCCAGAAGCCGCACCACCCGATAGCGCCCTCCTAGCACCAAGCCGATGACCTGGGCTTGGCGGGCGGCGAGCAAGTCCTGGAAATCTTCTTCTTGGCTGATGATTTCTTGGACGATGGGCGAGGTGACGTATTGGGCCAGGGTGGCGCGGAGGCGCTGCTTGCGCACCCGCTCGGCGACAATGCCGACGGCGATATGGCTACCGCTGATGCTGAGGAGCCCCAAGGTCGTGACGGCGGTGGGTAAGAGCAGCCCGCCCCAAAAGGCGACAAAGCTGAGGATGAGCCACCCGCCACAGACGGCGATCGCCCAGGCGATGCGATGCAGCGTCCGGCGGCGTAGGCTGAGCGCTGCGGCATAGCCACCGCTGACAATGAGGACAAAGAGCGATCGCTGCCAGGCGGCAGGCAGCACCCTGCGCATTGCCGTCCCCGCTTGCAGCGTTGCGATGTCATTGGCCAGTACCTCAACGCCGGCCATCGGCGTTGGGTAGGCAAAGGTTTTGGAAAATGGGGCCGCGTGGAAATCTTGATGGAGGCTGGCGGTGGAGCCGATGATCACGATTTTGTCTTGGAAGACTGCCCCATTTTGGAGATAGCGCGACCAAGGATCGGTATCCAGGACGTACCAAAAGGGCACCTGCTCAAAGGTATGGGCTGGCCCCAAAAAGTTGATCCCTGTACCCCTTGGGGTGGGATAGGTGACTTGGGCGGCGGCGAGGGTGGCTTCTGCAAAGCTGACTAAGGTGCTCCCTGAGTCGGTATCGGGCGACGCGATCGCGCCCGCTTCCGGCAGTTGATCTGCTACAAGGCTGCGGTAGGTATGGCCCTGGCGATGAATGCGGCCATCGGGCTCGATGGGAAAGTTAATCGCCCCCAGGCGAATTCCCGTATTTTGAAACGCGGCAATGGGGAGCGTGGGCTTGTTGAGGGAGCCTTGGCGCAACTCCGAGGTTTGCTGAAAGGCGGCCAGGACAACGCGATCGCCATAGCGATCGAGCACAGCGGTCAGCGCTTCATCATCCGCCGGGCCGTACCCACTTTCCGTCGAAAACACTACGTCTACTGCCACCGCCTTGGCTCCAGCGGCCATGATGCGGTCGATCGCGATCGCGTAGGCCCGTCGCTGCCAGGGCCATTGCTGAATGGGTTCGAGGGCGGGGTTACGCTGGGGATTGTCTTGGTAATACTCCGCTTGGGCGAGGGATTCTTCGTCGATCGCGAGAATGATCACATTTTCGGGCGCAGGGCGAGGCCCCCGCAGCTCAAAAAAGCCTGTCTGCACCTGCCGTTCCCACCGCTGCACGAGCGCCCCATCCAAGCCAGCGGCGATCGCGGTCAACATCAGACAGGCTCCGGTAAAGCCCATGCGCCACAGTTGAAGCAGGGGCCGTTTGAGCTGGGCTGCTATCGAAGCAGACTCGGTGGATGGCGATCGCATAGGGGGTAACGCCCCAGATTGGTGCAGTATCAATATCACGACAGAGGGAGAAATTGCTGATCCGCTACCGGGAGGGTACGCTCCTTGGGGGAAACGAGGACCGGGGCAGCAATTTTAGGCATCAGACATTAGACATTGACGCGCACCATCTGCCTTTGCACCGGGTGACTCCCAAAATCCGCGTAAGTTGCCGCCAGCGATTCAAATTGTCACGCTTTGGGGCAGGTCGCTGTGGATCGGCCATCGGCAATCAACCCACAGTTCACGATGGGATGCCCCCACTGTAGTCAGAACTGGCGCGATTGACAGCCGATGTCGTGCGATCGAACACCGCCTCCCGCGCCACCATCCCCGACCATAGAAGAAG
>JACYME010000240.1 GCA_015272155.1 Leptolyngbyaceae cyanobacterium T60_A2020_046 | reverse complement strand
GTATCCGGGCATGGATGGCTCCGACCGACCAGCCCCACGAGAAGTTTGTATTCCCCGAAGAGGTACTGCCCCGTGGTAACGCTCTCTAGTAATTCCTACATCGGTGGGCGCGACCAAGAATCTACCGGCTTTGCCTGGTGGTCTGGTAACGCACGCTTGATCAACCTTTCCGGTAAGCTGCTGGGCGCACACGTCGCCCACGCTGGCCTCATCGTATTCTGGGCTGGTGCGATGACCTTGTTCGAGGTTGCGCACTTTGTTCCTGAAAAGCCTCTGTATGAGCAGGGCTTCATTCTTCTGCCCCACCTAGCCACATTGGGGTGGGGCGTTGGCCCCGGTGGTGAAATCATCGACACCTTCCCCTACTTTGTGGTAGGTGTACTTCACCTTGTTTCCTCTGCTGTTCTGGGCTTGGGTGGTGTTTACCACGCAGTTCGTGGTCCCGAGACGTTGGAAGAATACTCCGCATTCTTCGGCTACGACTGGAAAGACAAGAACAAGATGACTACCATCATTGGCATTCACCTCATCCTCTTAGGCTTGGGTGCGTTCTTGCTGGTGATTAAGGCTTGCTTCCTGGGTGGTGTTTATGACACCTGGGCTCCTGGTGGTGGCGATGTTCGTGTCATTACTAACCCCACGCTGAGCCCGGTCAAGATCTTTGGCTATCTGGTCGGCTCTCCCTTCGGGGGTGAGGGCTGGATCATTGGTGTCAACAACATGGAAGACATCATTGGTGGCCACATCTGGGTTGGCTTGATCTGCATCGGCGGCGGCATCTGGCACATTTTGACTAAGCCCTTCGCATGGGCACGTCGCGCTCTGATCTGGTCGGGTGAGGCTTACCTGTCCTACAGTTTGGGTGCCCTTTCCCTCATGGGGTTTGTGGCCTCCTGTATGGTCTGGTTCAACAACACCGCTTATCCCTCTGAGTTCTACGGCCCCACGAATGCTGAGGCGTCTCAGGCTCAGGCCATGACTTTCTTGGTTCGTGACCTTCGCTTGGGTGCCAATATCGGTGCTGCACAAGGCCCTACGGGTCTCGGTAAGTACCTGATGCGCTCCCCGACGGGTGAAATCATCTTCGGCGGTGAAACTATGCGTTTTTGGGACTTCCAAGGCCCTTGGTTGGAGCCTCTGCGCGGCCCCAATGGCTTGGATCTCGATAAGCTGAAGAATGATATCCAAGATTGGCAAGTTCGGCGTGCGGCTGAGTACATGACTCACGCCCCCAACGCTTCCATCAACTCTGTGGGTGGCATCATCACGGAGATCAACTCGGTGAACTTTGTTAACCCCCGACAGTGGTTGGCAACGTCTCACTTTGTGCTTGGGTTCTTCTTCTTGGTTGGTCACCTGTGGCATGCGGGCCGTGCTCGTGCTGCTGAGGCTGGTTTTGAGAAGGGAATCGATCGCGAGTCCGAACCCGTGCTCTCGATGCCTGAACTGGACTAGTCTCCTGTCACTCGTGAGCGTTTAGTCTCAATGTCCGAAATCGCCTCCGCCCTGTGTGCGGGGGCGATTTGCGTATTTGGGGCAAGCGCGATCGCGGATTGAGGTTTCGTGAGCCAGCATGCTGTGAGATACAGCGGTTCCTGTTCCCATGAAGTGCCGCAAAATCCAGAAAACCTTGGCGATACAGCGATTTCAGACCGAACTTGCATCTCACTAATCGAGAAGCATAGCCGTCACCAGCTTCATCACGACCTATCCGCTAACGTCGATTCGGGTTAAGCCACTGGCCAGTCTTTTCCCCTCGTGGGGAGGGGCGTCCGCAGGACGGGATGGGTGAAACCCAGCGACAAACCCACCCCCGACCCCTCCGAGGAGGAGAAATCCTCTGGCAACGGATCGGACTTGCATAATGGACGACTTATCCCGAACTTAGGTTATCCGCTAGGCCATCAATTGTCTTGGCTCATCGCAGAAGTCCGTTTTAACGAACTCATCTCTTACCCCCTATATCAAATCCGCTTAATTAACCACACTTAGCATTGAAAAGCTTCCCATCAGTGAAAGTGGGTCAAGCCTGAGATCAAGTCGGTGCGGTTGAGGACGGGAGACTTTTACCAAAGACTATTCAGGGCTGCACCGTGAAAGCCTGTATCTTAACCTAGCTTACGGGTACAGCCCCTAACGTTTTACGCAACACTGGGCGGATGTTTCACATCATCCTAGATGCTCGTTCTTGACGATGAGAACTACTGACGATAGCGACTATCTTCCCAGTCAAATTCTGATGCGCTGCTCGCAAGCGCGGAGGGGTATCGCGGCTTCCAAGCCACCTGACTGCCATAGGTGCCAGGCCGCCAGGAATGGCTCGTTTGTGGTGTTGTGGATGCCGTCACAGTTCCACTCTGAACTAAATTGCCACGTCGTTGAATTTGACGAATTTTGAGCAGAGCAGTTTTCCAATCTAGGTCTGGAATCCGTAACCACTCCCGCAGAAATTGGAGTACTGCTTGGGAACCATCATCTGGTTCATAGACTTGAATCGGCTGGGATAGACGGATGGGATCAACTTGAACCGCCGCAAGTGCCTGCCGCACTGCACCTTGGATCTTTGCTCTCATCTCATGTTGAGCCCGCTCATACTGATGCTGAAGACCCTTTTCACTTGAGGCGTACAGGGCCGGAAGCCGATTGAGGGCATAGGTCTCAACCTCCTGCCGTTTGACATATTTCAGCACCCGCTCTGGCAGCTTTTTCAACTGACGATCGACTTCTTCATTTACAAGAAGCTCCATCACATTGACATAGGCTGTCTGGTGAGAAATTGGCTTGACATTGCCCATAATCGCTGTTCCACCCCAAAATCTGGAGATATCATATGCGGCGGTTGCCGCCTTCAATTCGACACATGATGACTGTCCCTGATTACCCCGTGATTCCTGAAAGCTACGCAGGGATCATGGTTAAACTACTGCGTATTTATAGCGTAGTTGATCACTCTATCACCCTTCATGGGGGGGAGAATGAACCTTAACCTTACTTAACAGCCTGAGACGAGTAGAAAAGTCTCAATCAATACGCTGTAACTTTCACACCCATTGCTCCTCTAGACACAGCTTGATAGGGGTATCCGGAGAAGTTTTAGGATGCACATAATATTTCCTAACTAAATGGTGACAGCGGAAAAAAGATTCGACAATCGTGCTTGGGGTGTCGTTTTTTACTTTTTGGAATTACGTATTTTGTGAGTGGATGAATTTAAGAAGCGGGTGGTGGCTGGTGCAGAGTTTCTTTCAGGGCTTTAAGATCAGCCTCAATAGTTGATTCTCCGCTTTCAAGGGCTGCAAATCTCGCCTCGATGGTGTTTGCTTGGCGGTCAGCACTTAACTCCGCGATCGCGGCTGCCTGGGCTTCCAATTCCAACACCCGTTCTTCCATGCGACCAAGGACGCCAAAATCTTGACGCGGGCCAACCTGATCCATCAAGACCTGAATCCGCTGAGAGGCTTCCGCCGATCGCGCTCGGGCGATATACATGTCGCGACGGGTGCGCGCCTCAACAATTTGCCGTTCTAGGGTGCGCATATTTTCCTTGAGCTGGGCAATGATGTCTCGCTGCTGCACAAGGTGCTTCTCCAGTTGTTGAGTAGTTTGTTGATAGGTTTGCCGACGCGCTAGGGCGTCTCGGGCTTGGGCTTCATTGCCCCCCTGGAGGGCAAGCTGAGCGCGGTTGTACCATTCTTGGGCAAGGGCTTGGTTTTGTTCGTGTTGGCGTTCCGTGCGCTTTTGGGTAGCGATCGCTTGGGCCACCGCTTGCCGCAACTGCACCAAGTCGGCATGCATCTCGACCAGTGCCTGATCGAGGAGTTGCTCAGGATCTTCAACACCCCGCACCCAGTCATTGATCTGAGCCCGAATTGCCTGCCCCAATTGCCCAAACAGTCCCATAGCGTGTGATGCTTGCAACAGAAAGCCATCTTTAATATAGTGGCTTGTTCGTCACGATAGCAGGGTGCCTTGGTGCAAGATAGTGCTGCCGTTTAGGCCATCACATCCTGATGCAAATTCGCGTTCTTCCAGACTTTGCGCGGTGCTGTGACGTGGCGCGGTGAAACAAGAGGGGCCTGATTTCCAGGGATTCGACCCTGCGATCGTGGGGTTGGGGCTTGGGAATCAACATTATTTTGCGGTAGGGTGGGAAGGAGGGCGATGGAGCTCGCCACAACCGCCCTAGGCACGTCAGCACTGACCTGACCCAAGCCAAGCGGGCTGATGGCTCCTACTATTCTGGCTCGTTGTGGAAGGGTAGGGGCGATCGCGCAAGTTTTTCGCAATTCACCTGCTTCGACCCCGAGCCGCGTTGTTCACCGACACAACAAAGCGGAGCGAAATGGTTGCAAGCTGGATCGGAATTTTACTGCTGGGATTTTTCGGTGGTCAGGTTGTACGGCGGCTGCGAGGGCCAGCCCTGGTCGGCATGGTGCTGGTGGGCATCGCGCTGGGGCCGCAGGTCGGCAACGTCCTCCATCCCGGCGTGCTGGCGGCTGCGGATGGGCTGCGCACGATCGCAGTCATGGTGATTTTGATGCGGGCTGGGCTGGGGCTTGATCGCGACAAACTCCAGCAACAGGGCTCGGTGGCGCTCCGGCTGGGCGTTTTGCCTGCCCTGGGCGAAGCCCTGGTGGTGGCGATCGCGGCGGTGGTGCTGTTTCAGTTCGACTGGGCCACTGGGCTGCTGCTAGGCTGCGTCGTGGGGGCAGAATCTCCCGCCGTCATTGTGCCGGGAATGCTGCGCCTCAAAAGCCTGGGCTGGGGCGTGGGTAAGGGCATTCCCGACGCCATTTTGACCGGCAGCGGCCTGTCGGATGTGTTGCTATTGCTGGTGTTTAGCCTGATGTTGGCCTATCTGTCCCAGGGGGCAACAGCGGGCCTTAGTCTACCCGGTGGCGTCACCCTCAGCGGTGCAGCACTCTTGCCTGTGCAGGTCGTGGTTCAGATCGGCGGTGGGGTGGCGGTGGGGTGGTTGGCGGCCTATGGACTGGAGATGCTGCTCACCCGCCAAAACTGGACGCAAACCGTCACCCAAGACACCTTGGTGGCGGCGGGGGTGGCCTTGGCGCTGGTGACGATCGCGGCTCAGGTACCTGTCTTTTCTGGCTACTTGGCAGTAATGGCGACGGGCTTTTTCCTGATTGAGCGCGATGCGCCCTTGGCTCGGCGGCTGCGGGGCGGATTTGCAGCCCTGTGGACGATCGCGGAAATTGTCTTGTTTGTGCTGCTCGGGGCCAGCATTCACCTCGATCGCCTGGGGGCCGTGCTGGGGCCAGGGCTGCTGCTGCTCGCCGTGGGGACGCTGGTGGGTCGATCGCTGGGCTGGGCTTTGGCCACCTGGGGCAGCAATTGGACGCTGAAGGAGCGCCTCTTTCTCCTGCCTGGAAATTCTGCCAAGGCAACGGTGCAGGCCGCGATCGGGGCGATTCCCCTGGCCCAGGGGATCGCTGGGGGCGAGACGATTTTGGCGATCGCCGCCCTGTCCATCTTGGTCACTGCACCCCTGGGAGCATGGGCGATTCCCACCTTTGCGCCCAAACTGTTAGAGCGGGGCGAAGTTGATCCCACCAAGGTGGCGATCGCCCGCCCAATTAAAATTCTTGCCGCCGTGGACACCTCGGCCCTGGCCCCTCGGGTGTTAGCCCACGCCGCCGACCAAGCCCGCCGCAGCGAGGGCGAAGTGCTGGTGCTCCATGTGGTGCAACCCGACACCAACGCCGCGATCGCCGCCCTGCGCCAGCACGTCTCACAACACCTCGCCGATGTTCATCACCGCTGGATCACCCGGGAAGGGGCCATCCCCGAAACCATCCTGCACACTGCCAAAGCCGAGGACGTGGACGAAATTATCCTTGGCAAGCGGGGCCACCGCCCCCTCACAGAGGTGTGGCTCGGCTCGGTCTCGCAGGCGGTGCTCACTGCCAGTTCCATCCCCGTGAGGGTCGTCGAAGCCACCCCCGGAGCCGTCCCCCAGTCCGCTCCTCGCCCTGCATAGTCCTGACATCCCCCGCCAGGAATTGCCCCCAGCCGGGGCGCTAGACTAGGGGCTGTCCCAAGTTCATGCCTCACCCCCGCACCTATGACGCTGCTGACGCTGAAATCCGTCAAGAAAGACTTTGGCATCAAGGAAATCCTGCGCGATGCCAGCTTCAGCCTGGAAGAAGGCGACAAGGTGGGGCTGATTGGCACCAACGGTTCTGGGAAATCGACCCTGTTGAAGATGATTGCGGGTCTCGAACCCATTGACGGCGGCGAAATCTGGCGCAATGCCGGGGCAAACATCGTGTATCTGCCCCAACAGCCCGAGTTTGAGGGCGATCGCACCGTCCTCGAACAGGTGTTTGCCGATGCGGGCGAGCAAATGGCCCTGATTCGCGAATACGAGGCCGTTTCCCATCACCTGGCGCGGGGGCAGGGCGACATGGATGCGCTGCTGTCGCGGCTGTCGCGGCTGACGGAGCAGATCGAGGCCGCCGGAGCCTGGGATTTGGAGACCAGCGCCAAGGTGGTGCTTAGCAAGCTGGGCATCGAGGACTTTGACGCGCGGGTGGGAGATCTGTCAGGGGGCTATCGCAAACGGGTGGCGATCGCGGCGGCGCTGCTGGCCGAT
Organism: Leptolyngbyaceae cyanobacterium T60_A2020_046; assembly: GCA_015272155.1. GTDB lineage: Bacteria > Cyanobacteriota > Cyanobacteriia > Phormidesmidales > Phormidesmidaceae > JACYME01. The sequence goes on along the minus strand of JACYME010000240.1, from coordinate 38,175 downwards.
CCGGACGCGCTACTGATGGACGAGCCCACCAACCACCTGGATGCCGAGTCTGTGGAATGGCTGCAAAGCTATCTCAACGGCTTTCGGGGCGCGCTGCTGCTGATTACCCACGATCGCTATTTTTTGGATCAGGTCACGAATCGAATTTTGGAAGTCGATCGCGGGGATTTGCTGGGCTACGGGGGCAACTACAGCTATTACCTGGAGAAAAAAGCCGACGCTGAAGCCTCGGACGCCAGCACCCAAAGGAAACACGCCGGGGTGCTGCGCCGCGAGTTGGAATGGCTCAAGCGTGGCCCCAAGGCCCGCAGCACCAAGCAAAAGGCGCGCATTCAACGCATTGATGAGATGCAGAATCGCGAGTTTAAGGAGGCCGTCGGCAAGGTCGAAATTTCCACCGCTGGTCGCCGTATTGGCAAAAAGGTGATCGAGTTGGCGGGGGTGACGAAGGGCTACGGCGATCGCATCTTGATTCGCGACTTTACCTATATTTTTAATCCCCGCGATCGCATCGGCATTATTGGCCCCAACGGGGTGGGCAAATCCACGCTGATGAACCTGATTACGGGCCGCATTCAGCCCGACGCAGGCACCGTTGAAATTGGCGACACCATTCACTTTGGCTACTTTGATCAGCACTCTGAAGATGTGATCAAAAATCCTAATCAGCGCGTCATTGAATACCTCAAAGAAACGGCGGAACTGGTCAAAACCGTGGACGGCAGCGTCATCACCGCCTCGCAAATGCTGGAGCGATTTTTGTTTCCGCCCAATCAACAATATGCGCCGATCCACAAATTATCGGGCGGTGAACGGCGGCGCTTATTCCTGCTCCAAGTGTTGATGCAGGCTCCCAATGTGTTGATTTTGGACGAGCCGACCAATGATCTAGACGTGCAAACCCTGGCGGTTTTAGAAGAGTATTTGGAGGATTTTAACGGCTGTGTGATTGTCGTGTCCCACGATCGCTATTTCCTCGATCGCACCGTCGAAACGGTTTTTGCCTTTGAGGGCGACGGCCACATTCGCCAATATCCCGGCAACTATTCCGTCTATCTGGACTATCGGCAGGCGGCGGACGAGGTCGATCGCGCCCAACCCAAGGCCGAAAAACCCGCCAGCGCCTCCCCCACGGCGACAGCGGCGTCACCACAGACCGCGATCTCGGCCCCTAAGGCCAAGAAACTGTCCTACAAGGAAAAGCGCGAATACGAACAGCTCGAAGCCCAAATCCCAGAACTGGAGGCTGAGAAGGCCGCGATCGAAACCACGCTCTACGGCAATCCCCCCAGCGGCTATAGCGAAGTGCAGCAGCTTTCAGAACGGTTAGCAGAGCTGACTAGCGCGATCGATACGGCGACAGAGCGCTGGCTGGAGCTAGCGGAACGGGCGGAGTAGGGGAATGGGTGCGGGTGGAGGGATGACTGGACGGAGGAGTGACCGGGTGAATCCAGTCCCTCACACACTCATACCCTCACCCCCTCTTACTCTCCCACCCTCATACCCGAAGGTCGATTCTCTAAGAAGGGGAAAATGCCTGGAGTCCCGTTATCTCGTTGACCGCCAAAACAGGAGCGATGTGACAATGGGAGAATGGGAGCTGACTGCCTGACACAAGCGCCTCAAAGCATTGATATTCAGTTGTTTCACATCTGGAGCTGGAATCTCGAACTCTAGGGCTGAAAGCCTTGGGTTAGCGTCCTTTTGCGTATAGACTCTCAACGAAAAATCAAGGGTTTCCAGAAATGTGTCAGGCAACCAGGAATGGGAGTCTCAAGGGTTTTCTCCCATTTCTCCCACTAAGGAATCAGCCCTAGGGCACGGCCCTGCTCACCCCTGAAGAGTTCTCGCTTAAATGGATGGCGCGCCCTAGGGGGAGTTCAGGTAAAATTCAGACACCGGACGCTAGATATCGCGGTTCGTGGCCTGCTGCCGTTTCCCCACGCTGATGAGGGGCGGCCAGGGTGCCAGGGCTCATGGCCGAGCGAAGGCCTGGGATAGACGAGATTTCTGAGGTTTTGGTGGATGGATACGCCCCGCTTACACCCCGATACGATCAGTGCCGTGCGCGATCGCGCCGACATTGTGGATATTGTGTCTGAGCATGTGGTGCTGAAAAAGCAGGGCAAGGATTTTGTCGGGCTGTGCCCCTTCCACGATGACAAATCGCCGAGCTTTAGCGTCAGCCCGGGCAAGCAGTTCTATTACTGTTTTTCCTGTGGGGCGGGGGGCAACGCCTTCAAGTTTTTGATGGAGCTGGGCAAGCGATCGTTCTCAGACGTGGTGCTAGATCTGGCGAAACGCTACCAGGTGCCCGTGCTCACCCTAGAGCCCAACCAGCGCCAGGAGCTTCAGCGCCAGCTCACCCTGCGGGAACAGCTCTACGAAATTTTAGCCGTCACCACCAAGTTCTACGAGCACGCCCTGCGACAGACGGATGGCGCGGCGGCGCTGCAATACCTCACCCAGCAGCGGGGGCTGGTGGAGTCTACCATCCAGCAGTTTCAACTGGGCTATGCGCCGGGGGGCTGGCAAACCCTCTATGGCTATTTGGTGGAGCAAAAGCGCTATCCCGTGGCGCTGGTGGAGCAGGCGGGGCTGATTGTGCCACGCAATGGGGGCAGCGGCCATTACGATCGCTTTCGCAATCGGCTGATGATTCCTATCCACGACGGGCGAGGACGGGTGATTGCCTTTGGCGGGCGATCGCTGAGCGATGCGGACAAACCCAAATACCTCAACTCCCCCGACACCGAACTGTTTGACAAAGGCCAGACCCTCTTTGGGCTAGATAAGGCCCGGGCGGCGATCGCGAAGGCCGATCGTGCTGTGGTGGTCGAAGGCTACTTCGACGTGATTGCCCTGCACGCAGCGGGGGTGACGAACTCGGTCGCCGCCCTGGGCACGGCCCTCAACGCTGCCCAGGTGCGGCAACTGCTGCGCTACACCGAATCGAAGCAGGTGATTCTCAACTTTGATGCCGATGCGGCGGGGGTAAAGGCGGCGAAGCGCGCGATCGGCGAGGCGGAGGCGATGGCCTATCGCGGCGATGTACAGTTGCGCGTCCTCAACATTCCCGCTGGCAAAGACCCGGACGAATTCCTCAAAACCCATCCCGTGGAGGAATACGTTGCCCTGCTGGATGCCGCCCCCCTCTGGCTCGACTGGCAGATTCAGCAAACGGTGGCCGGGCGCGACCTACGCCAGGCGGATCAGTTTCAGGCGGCATCGCAGGCGATCGTGCAGTTGCTTAGCGAAATTGCCAACGCCGACACCCGCACCCACTATGTGCGCCACTGTGCAGAACTCTTTAGCCACGGCGATGCACGGCTGATGCCGTTGCTGATCGAAAATTTGATGGTGCAGGTGCGGCGGCGACGGCGATCGCCAGACACCGCCCCCACTCGCCCCACCCTCACCTTTACCCAGACCAGCAACCTGGAAGAGGCGGAGGCGATGCTGCTGCGGCTCTACATCCATGCCGCTGAGCAGCGCGCGGCCATCGTCGAAATGCTCGAAAACCGCGACCTCCAGTTCAGCTATTCCCACCATCGGGCGCTATGGCGCGATCTGCAAACCTGGGAAAAGGCGGCCCAAACGGAGGTCAACTTGCCGCCGCTGGTGGAGTGGTTGCGCGATCGCGCCGCCGAATCCCTCACCCTTGCCCAAACCCAGCACCTCTTTTATTTGGATGAAAAGAGTCAGCGCGACGTCCTGCGCGGCCCGCTGATCATTCGCGCCGCCGCCGCCTGCATCGAAAAAGCGCTCTGTGAAAAGCGCTATCGCCATTTTCTTCAGCTCTGGAGCGAGAGCGACTGCACCGCCAGCCCCGAACAACACACCTATTATCAACATCAGATCTGTGCGGAAAAACGCCGCATCGCCGAACTCGAAAAAGAACGTCAAACCACCTTTGAGGACTTAGTGAAGCTGCCCTGGGTCGGCGAAGAAACGCGGGTGTAATGCCGCCGTGGTGAGGTGGGTTATCGAGGGGGTGGGGAGGTTTTGCGATCGCACGACAAAAAGCCCCAATTGTTTAGACAATTGGGGCAGCAGCTTGGGCTTAGCACTGATGAGAATTTACACCGTGACTTCTTCTTTCACCAGCTTGTCCCAACCCAAATCCTTCAGGCTGTTGTTGCGGCGTAGGGGGCGGGTGACCAGTTCCAGGATGTCGCGGGCGTTGGCAAAGCCGTGGATCTGGGCGAAGGTAAATTCCACCGACCACTTGGTATTGATGCCCCGCGCCTCCAGGGGATTAGCGTGGGCCATGCCCGTGATCACCAGATCCGGCTGGGTGGCCTTAATGCGCTGGAGCTGGTTGTAGTTGTCCGGCTTTTCGATGATTTTCGGCAGTGGGGTACCCATGTCGTGGCAGGTTTGTTCTAGCAGCGCCAGTTCCGCTGCCTGGTAGCGCTTATCCATGTAGGGAATGCCGATTTCCGGCACCGTCATGCCGCAGCGGATCAGGAACCGAGCCAGGGAAATTTCCAGCAGGTTGTCGCCCATGAAATACACCGACTTATCGCGCACCAGCGCCAAGTAGTCTTCCAGGGATTCCCAGATTTTCGCTTCCCGTTCTTCCAGCCCTTGGGGTTCGATATTGAACTTGGCGCAGATTGCCTCCACCCAGGCGCGGGTGCCATCGGGGCCAATGGGGAAGGGCGCAATAATGGGATTGCACTTGCGGCGACGGATGAGGGTCGTGGCGGTGCGGGAGAGGAAGGGGTTCATGCCAATCACGTAGTCCCCTTCGTCGATAACGGGGAGTTCCGTGTAGCGCTTGGCGGGCAGCCAGCCGCCGACCTTGATGCCCTGCTTTTTCAATTCCAAGGTCATCTGGGTGACGATGGGGTCGGGCACGGAGCCAAAGAGAACGAGGTTGGGATGGTCGTGGTATTCCGTTTCGGGGGATTCTGCCGCATCATCCTTCTTGCGCCCAAAGCTGAGCAGTTTTTGGATGCCGCCGCGCTCTTCTTTTTCTTCCGTGGTTTTGACCTGGGCGCTGGTGGGGCAGCGGTTGGCCATGGCTGCCAGCACGGTGTCTTCCCCTTGGGTGAAGGCGTAGTCGAGGCCGTTGGCGCGGGCGACGACGATGGGAATGCCGATTTCGGCTTCCAGCTTGGGTGCTAAACCTTCGAGATCCATTTTGATGATCTCGGTGGTGCAGGTGCCGATCCAGACGATGACGGAGGGGTTTCGATCGCGTTTAATCTGGTCGCACAGGCGCTTCAGCTCGTTGTAGTCGTTGAGCTGAGCAGAGATATCGCCTTCCTCCAGTTCCGCCATGGCGTAGCGGGGCTCGGCGAAAATCATCACCCCCATCGCGTTCTGGAGGAAGTAGCCGCAGGTCTTCGTGCCAATGACGAGGAAGAAACTGTCTTCAATTTTTTGGTAAAGCCACGCGACGCAGCTAATGGGGCAAAAGGTGTGGTAGTTGCCCGTATCGCACTCAAATTCAAGGCTGGGGGTATTGGGCTTGGGGTCAGCGACGGTCATGGTGGGTTTCCTCTCAACGGGGTTCATTCAGGGGAAACCGCAACGGGGTGAGGGGGCGGGGTCGGGCGCGATCGCGACTCGCTAAAGTCACTGCGATCGCGCCCACCTCCTGTCCTCGCGTCCAGGCTTATAGATCCGAATCGGGCAGCAGGGGCGTCTCGTCAGAATTTTTCGCCTCAATGGTGGGCGACATACTGCCGTTATCCAACGCCATTTCTGGGTCAAAATTTAGGCCCAGCACCTCCACCAGCGCATCTTCATCGGAATTGAGCTGGTAGAACGGCACCATCAGATTGCCTAACTTGGGTTCTAGGGCATTCACCACCCCCAAGATCAGAAACGACGACGGGCGACGCCCCCCATCCGGGGTTCTGACGGCGGTTTGGCGCATTTGCAGTTCTAGCCAAGCTCGGTTGGCCTGCACATAGTCCAACCACTTTTGGCGAATCACCGATACGAAGTTATCGAAGAAGGCCATAGCTCTGCCTCAATCCGTTGCTTGCGAACGCCTCATAATAGAAGAAATCTTCCGAAAATGAGAGAATTTCGCGGCAAGGTTGTGTTGCCTAGGTTACCGTTGCGATTTCCGAGTCTTTCGTCAGCACTTTCGTCAGCAATTGGGGCGCAGCGGCGCGCTTAGGCCATCACCAAATCTGGCTTGGGTTGATCCTGGGGCATCCCTCCGGGCGGATTCAGATAAAAGTCCGACAGTAGTGCAAACAGGTCGCGATCCTGGGCATCTCGGGGCACCACGCCCTCGGGCTGCGCCAGGATTTGGTCGGCAATGTTGAGGTAATACTGCGACACCGCGTCTAGGGACGGATCCATTTCCGCCATTTCAAACACGGTTTTGCCCTTCACCCGCGACACGCGAATATCTTCAATCAGCGGCAGAATCTCCAGCACAGGCATGGGCACATGCTCAACGTACTTGTCGATTAGGTCGCGTTTTGAGGTGCGGTTGCCGATCAGCCCTGCCAGGCGCAGGGGATGGGTGCGGGCTTTTTCGCGCACGGAGGCGGCGATGCGATTGGCCGCAAAGAGCGCATCAAAGCCGTTGTCCGTGACGATCATGCAGTAGTCCGAGTAGTTCAGCGGGGCGGCAAACCCGCCACACACCACGTCCCCCAGCACGTCAAACAGAATCACGTCGTACTCGTCAAAGGCGTTGAGTTCCTTGAGGAGTTTGACGGTTTCGCCCACGACGTAGCCGCCACAGCCTGCCCCAGCGGGAGGCCCACCGGCTTCAACGCAATCCACCCCGGCGTAGCCCTTGTAGATCACGTCTTCGGGCCAGATGTCTTCGTAGTGAAAATCTTTTTCTTGCAGGGTGTCGATGATGGTGGGAATTAGAAAGCCCGTCAGGGTGAAGGTGCTGTCGTGCTTGGGGTCGCACCCGATTTGCAGGACTTTTTTGCCGCGTTTGGCAAGGGCCACGGAGATGTTGCAACTGGTGGTGGACTTGCCAATGCCACCTTTGCCGTAAACAGAGAGTTTCACAGGGAGAGTCTCCTAGGGAGTGCGTCGGCTGCTGGGGCTCGGATTTGCGGAACCTCGCAGCGGTAAAGAGAAGGGGGAGGGGCAGCGATCGCTACCCCTAGTGCTCCATCGAGCAAGCTGCACGGAGGCAGCGGAGGTTTTCGGCTTGATGACCAGCCTAGGAGCCACCGCCGAGAAATGTAAGGGGGGGTGGGAATTGGTTCGGGCCGTTTTCTGAAGTATTTAATCGTCTGAAATCCTTGAACAGTTCAAAATTACCCCTGACACTTCAGAGCCTCAAAAATTTGACTCAACTAAAATTGGATAACCAGATTTATAGAATTCAGATCAAAAGACAAAACTGCGATCGCCCACGATTGTTCTGCTGGGATGGCGGCTAGGGCAGGCGCTAGGGCAGGCTAGGAAGCGCCAGACGGAGCGATCGCGCCATTCCCGCAGCGGGGATCACAGGCCCCGCTGGGCTTTGTAAAGAATGATAGATTTTCGCGGGTTTCGGGCGTCAGCCTTCGGGCTTGGGGGTGAGGGGGATGCCAATTTCCATCGCGCCCCCGAGGGAGGAGGCATCTTCATCGCCGACGGTCTGGATGACGGGGGTGGGAATGTAGCTGACGCGATCGCGCCCTTGGGCCGCGCGATACTCCGCCACCGCCTGATCGAGCTATTGGGCAATGTCGCGGGCAGTTTTGGAGGGGGGCGCGGCGGCGGCCAAGTGCAGCTTAAAGGTCACCTGCTGCACCACCAAACGCTGGGTTTCGGCGTTGAGGTCGAGGTCAACATCCACCCCAAGATTCGCCAAATGACCGGGATAGTTGAGGACGGCATTCAGGGCGGTGGCGACCAGGTCGTCGGTGCATGCCGTCGTGTCAGGCTTGACCTCTGGCGCGTAGGCGCGCACCACGTCAATCACCGCAGCTTCGAGGGAGTCATGTTGCAGGCAGTCGCGCACCTTGTCGGCCAACATCAGCCAGTGGCTATCGATTACGTGCTGCTGCGCATCTTGGGGAATGAAGTGCTGCATCACTTCGCCCAGCACGCGCTCGGCTTCGGCGCGGGTGATTTGCGCCTCTTCGACGAGGGGCAGGATAGTCAGCAACACCTGGGGCACCTGCGCGGTGGCTAGGTTGGGGGCGTGTTTTTGCACGGAGGCGTCGAGGGTGGCCTTGGCTTTGACGGCGAGGGCTTCGCGCCAGGTGCGGATGTGGGCCGCGATCTCCCCATAGTCCTCTGCGTCTGCCCCAGCCGCCGCTGCCGCTGGGTCAAAGCTCTGCACCACCGCCTTCACCCAGCTTTCGAGTTCGAGCCCATGGGCCGCAATGCGATCGGCTTTGGCTTCTAGGGCCAGCATCGCTCCCACCAGCGATCGCAGGTCTTGCCGAGAGTCAGCCTGACCATCGGTGTCGAGGTAGGTACACAAAATTCTGTGGAGTCGTTCCAGGGTGGACGCATCGGGCATCGACATGGCAGAACTTCCGAGACATATTGGGCAAAGCGCCGCGATCGCCTTACCCTCTCGCAAGGGAATCCCACGGTCTGATTTTGCCCAACCCTTGCGGCAAAACAGTGCAAAATGCGGACGATGATGGTACGGCCTACCAGATGTTGTTGCTGCGATCGCAGGCTGTAGCGAAGGGGTGCGATCGCGGGGAAAAAGCTTCCAAAAAAGAGACCCGGAGACCACGCCTGTCACAAGCATCCCGTAATGCTGCTACCTTCCGGTCCTGACATGGTTTGGGCGTTGCGACCGCATGGGTCCAGGTCATTTTCAGCATAACATCAATCTCCGCACCCTTGGAGCCCGCGATACGATCCGTCATTGGGCCGTCCCTGGAGCACCGTGGGCGCAGTGGGCATCGTCCGGGCGCGATCGCTGGGGCCGCGCCTCACCCTTCCCCAAGATTCCGCTACCGTAAAAACGACTATCCCACCGACTGTCCTACCATCCCCTTCCCTCCATGAAGACACTGCAATTCAGAAACGGCGACACCCTGCCCATGCTGGGTCTGGGCACCTGGAAGTCTCAGCCCGGCGACGTGTATGAGGCGGTGAAGGCCGCGATTCGGTTGGGCTATCGCCACATCGACTGTGCTCTGGTGTATGGCAACGAGGCCGAAATTGGGCGCGCGATCGCCGAAACCATCGCCGCCGGAGACGTAACCCGCGACGACTTGTGGATTACCTCCAAGCTGTGGAACGACTCCCACGCGCCGGAGGATGTGCAGCCCGCGCTGGAAAAAACCCTGGCGGATTTGCAGCTTGAGTATTTGGATCTGTACCTGATTCACTGGCCAGTGTCGATCAAAAAAGGGGAAGGCTTTCCCCTGACGCCGGAGAAACTGATTTCCCCCGAAGTGCTGCCGATCGCGGCGACCTGGGCCGCGATGGAAACCCTGGTGGATCAGGGCGTGTGTCGGCACATTGGCGTCTCAAACTTCAGCATTGCCAAGCTCAAGGACTTGCTCGGCACCGCCCGCATCAAGCCCGAAATGAACCAGATCGAGCTACATCCCTACCATCAGCAGCCCCAAATGCTGGAATTTTGCGCTGCCCAAGAGGTGTTTTTGACCGCCTATTCCCCCCTGGGGTCGCCCGATCGCCCCGCCGGACTCAAGGCCGCAGACGAGCCGCTGCTGCTGGAAGATCCGACCATCGCCGCAATTGCCGCAGCCCATCAAGCCTCCCCCGCCCAGGTGCTGATCAGTTGGGCGCTCCACCGGGGCACGGCGGTGATTCCCAAATCAGTGACGCCCGCCCGCCTCGCCCAAAACCTGGCCGCTGCCGACCTGGCCCTCAGCCCCGACGATATGGCCGCGATCGCCGCCTTGAACCGCGATCGTCGCTACGTCAGCGGTGAATTTTGGGTGGTCGAGGGTGGCCCCTACACCCTCACTAACCTGTGGGACGAGTAGCGCCCAGGTGCGCCAACAAGTCTGCTTCAGACAGTTCGGCAACGCCGAGCTTGCGCGCCTTCTCCAGCTTCGAGCCCGCGTCTTCCCCCACCACCAGATAGCTGGTTTTGGCGCTGACGGAACCCGTCACCTTGCCCCCCGCCGCCTCGATCAGGGCTTTGGCTTCGCTGCGGCTCAGGGTGGGCAGGGTACCCGTCAGCACGAAGGTTTGCCCTGCCAAGGGTTGAACCTGGGAAGATGCAGCCTCAGACGCCTGGGCAGCAAGCTGCACGCCTGCTGCCCGCAACTGTTCAATCAACTCCTGATTGGCGGGTACTCGAAACCATTCGTACACCGCCTGGGCAATTTCTGGGCCGATGCCATACACCGCCTCGATCGCCTCAATTTTGGCTGTCGCGATCGCCTCCACTGAGGGAAACGCCTCCGCCAACACCTGGGCGTTCACCGCTCCCACATGGCGAATCCCCAGCCCAAACAACACCCGCGACCAAGGCTGCTGCTTTGAATCCGCGATCGCGTCCACCAGCTTTTGCGCCAACTGTTGCCCCATGCGCTCCAGCGGCAGCAGCGTGTCAACGGTGAGGGCATAGAGATCGGCCACGGAGGTCACCAAGCCCCGATCCACCCACTGCTGCACCCACTTTTCGCCCACACCGTTGATATCCAGGGCGTTGCGGCTGGCCCAGTGGATCAGCGCCCCCCGCACGATCGCCGGACACGCGCGATTGACGCAGCGGGTCACGGCCTCATCCTCGGGCTTGACCAAGGGCGAGCCACACTCCGGGCAGTGGGTCGGCATGGCAAAGGGTTCGGCCCCAGCGGGTCGCAGAGCCACCAGGGTGCGCACCACTTCGGGAATGATTTCCCCGGCCTTGCGGACGATGACCGTGTCGCCCCGGTGAAGATCCAGCTCGGCGAGGCGATCGGCATTGTGGAGGGTGGCGCGGGAAACGGTAGTGCCCGCCAACTGGACGGGGGCAAGCTCGGCGACGGGGGTGACGGCTCCAGTGCGGCCCACCTGGGCGGTGACGTTCAAAATTTGGGTGGGCGCTTCTTCGGCGGGATATTTGAGGGCGATCGCCCAGCGCGGAAACTTTTGGGTAAAGCCCAACCGCCGCTGGAGGGCGAGGTCATTCAGCTTAACCACCACGCCATCGGTCATATAGGGCAGCGCCAGCCGCTTTGTAGACCAGTGATCGTAAAACTCCGCCACTGCTTGAGCATCGTCACAGAGCTGACAGTCGGGATTCACCCGAAATCCCAGCGCCTTGAGCTGTTGCAGCGCCTCCCAGTGGGTCGTTGGCAGCGCGATCGCCGTCTCATCCGCAATCGCCGGATCCGCCGCCAACAGCGAAAGCTGGCCCTCCGTCGGCATCGCCCCAGCAGCAGCCACGGGGCGGGCATCGGGCACCAGCAAGGTGTATGCAAAAAAATCGAGGCGGCGATCGGCCACAATCCGCGAATCCAACTGGCGCAGGGTGCCCGCCGCCGCATTACGCGGGTTGGCAAACAGCGGTTCCCCTGCCGCCTCACGCCGCTGGTTGATGCGCTCAAACTCATCGAGGGGGAGAAAAGCCTCGCCCCGCACTTCCACATGGGCGGGGACGATATCACCCCGCAACCGCAGCGGAATTGAGCGAATGGTTTTGACGTTTTGGGTAATGTCTTCGCCGGTGATGCCGTCGCCTCGGGTGGCCCCCCGCACCAGCACCCCGTTGCGATAGGTCAGCGCCAGGGCAGAGCCGTCAATTTTGAGTTCTGCTACAGCAGCGGGGTTGCCTTCAGGCTCCAACCGCTGCCAGCGTTCTTGCCATGCCATGAACTCCGGCACATCAAAGGCATTCTCTAGGCTATAGAGGGGAATGTGGTGGCGAACGGACTGGAACTGGCTGGCGGGTTTTTCGCCGATGCGCTGGGTGGGGCTGTCGGGAGTGATGAGGTCGGGATGCTCGGCTTCCAGCCCTTGCAGTTGACGGTAGAGGCGATCGTACACCTCGTCTTCCATGATGGGCGCATCTAGGGCGTAGTAGGCATAGCTAGCAGCCTGAAGCTGCTGCCGCAGGGCGGCTATCTGTTGCTCAACTCCCTCGACCATAGCGGGCTCAGTATTGCAGAAATGTTGGAGAACAAGGACACCAGAGCTTAGTGTAACCCTTTGGGAAAGGGCAGTTGGTGGCAACGAGTCGCGCCCGTCGGCCTGCGCTTGGGAATCGGCGAATCGAGGACAACTCGGGTCGTGCTCACAACCCCGTTTCTCACTTCAGCGGGTAGTGTAGGGGGTGGGTCAACTTTGTTTGCTCTGGATTGCCGCGCGATTGCCATGAACTCACTCCTCCAAACGCTAACCAGGCTACGGAAAAAGTACTTTTCCTCAGGTCGCCGGGTGTCTGGCCTGGCGCTTCAGCACATGCACGATAGCCTGCTGGATGAGTCGGTGCCAGATACCAATTTTTTTATTCTGATCCTGGGATCGTGCATCATCGCGACCTTTGGCCTGTTGTCCAACAGTGCGGCGGTGATCATTGGGGCCATGTTGATCGCGCCGCTGATGCTGCCCATTCGCGGGGTGGCCTTTGGCATTTTGGGGGCGAGTCCGCCATTGATTCGGACGGGGGCGCGATCGCTGAGTTTAGGCACGGCGGCAGCGATCGCGGTATCGGCGTTGCTCAGCCTTTCCGCCAACTTCGCGGTGGAATACGGCAGTGAAGTGCTGGCGCGATCGCGCCCCACCCTGCTGGACTTGGGCATTGCCATCACCGCTGGCGCACTGGCAGGTGTCGCTAAGGTTGAACCCAAAATATCCAATTCGCTCGCGGGCACCGCGATCGCCGTGGCCCTCATGCCGCCCCTGTGCGTGGCGGGCCTGTGGTTGGCCCAGTGGGAAATCGTCAATGCCCTCAACGCTCTGCTGCTCTATGCCACCAACCTGCTGGGGATCACCCTGTCCTGTATGGTGGCCTTTTGGCTATCGGGCTATGTGCCCATTCACCAAGTGCATCGCCCTCTGCGCACCACCCTGCTTTTGACGCTACTGCTGGCGATTCCCCTCGGCTATAGCAGCCTGCAACTGTGGCGACAAAACTATCTGGAAGCCAATCTGCGCCGCGCCCTGCTTGACAGAACCGTGACCTTTCAGCGCCTACGCCTCGTTTCGCTAGAAACCAACTGGCTCAAAAATCCGCCCGAGGTGAACCTCACCGTCTACGCCAATTCTGAAGTGACCCCTGTGCAGGTCGAGCTATTGGAGGAGTTTTTGGCTCGGGAAATGGGCCGCCCCTTTCAGTTGGTCTTTCAGGTAAGCCAACTGAGCACGGTGACGAATCAAGAGGTGCAGTTGATGGAAGGCGATGATGAGACACCCCCAGGCCGCCAAGAGTCACACACGGCCCCAAACCAGAATCGGTTGCAGATACGGCGGGATTAGGAGTGTGAGGGTGTGAGGGTGTGAGAGTAAGCGGGGGTAAGGATAGGGAGTAGTCGCGTTTAAGCAGTAGGAGGAATTAATTCCTCTACTCTCAAACCCATCCACCCCCTCACCCATCCAAATTTAGTGTTCTGGATACGGCTCTGCCAAAAACTTGCATTTCTGAAAATTCTGCCTATCCTTGAGGCGAAAGGGGACTTGATGAGGTGGGTGATGGCTCCCCAACGACGACATCAACCTAGATATGGATTTTTCTCCTGGCAAGACGGAATTGCCTGGGGGCTTATGGGGGCGATCGCAATCGTCGCGGCTCCGTTTCCAGCAGCGACAGCGGCCACCCTACAAGGGTGGAGCTTTAATCCTGATACCCGCGAACTGGTGCTGACCTTGCCCAGCGGCGTCACGCCCAGCTACTTTCTACTGGCCGAGCCCGCCCGCATTGTGCTGGAACTGCCCAACATCACCTTAGGAAATGTGACTCCAGAGCGGCAGTACAGCGGCGCGATCCGCAACATTCGCGTCTCTCAATTTGGGGCCAATGCCAGCCGAGTCGTGATTGAGTTTGCCCCCAATACCGTCCTCGACCCGCGCCATGCCGAGCTAGCCTCGACCCCGGCAGAGGGAGGCAATCGCTGGGTGCTGCGGCCCTTGGTGGTGGATGCGGGCACAGCTCCGGTGGTCGCCAGTCCGGCGGCCCCAGTTGCGGCGGCATTGCCCAGCCCAGCCCCGGCGACGCCCCCACCCCAAACCGCTGAAGAATTTGCCGATACGCTGCCGACCCTGCCCGATACCGCATTTTCGGCAGCGTCGGGGGCGGCCCAGGCTGCGATCGCGGCGGATGATACCCCCACGGCGGACGGCATTCGCACCGATGCCCGCGCGCTGGAAAACGATGGCACGTTATCGGACAGCCCCCCCGACACCCTGCCGGTTGATCCCTTTGCGGGGTCGGGTGAGGTGGTGAGCGTACCGCCGTTAGCAGGGGGCAGTTCTGCGCCCGCCGCTTCGGCCCCTGCGGTTTCGGTGCTGCCGGTGGCCCAAGTACCAGCCGTGCCGGAACCCCCCGCCGCGATCGCCCAGAGCCCTGATATACCCGAGGTGCACCCCCCCACGGCATCCCCATCAACGACTCGGCCCCCGGCGACGCCCCCTTTACCCCCAACGGAACGTCCGCCCACGCGCCGGGAGCCCGCTGACATTGCCGTCACACCGCCACTGCCCAACCTCGAGCCGGATGCGGTGGAACTGTCGGTGGTGCCGCCACCCGATCTCCCGGTGCCGAGTGCCCCCTCCCAAGCTCGCCCGCCAGTGACCGATCCGCCTGCGGTGGCTGCTGCCGAGGGCAATGTCACGGTGCCACCACCCTTTCTAGAACCGGCGGCGCCGCCAACCGCGCCGCCGCTGCCTGAGCGGCAAACCATTCCGCCCCCGCCACCCATCCCCACCGACACCATAATTCCCTTTGGCACTCCGTTACCCGATCGCGCGAAAGCCGTTTCAGATGGCGCAGCGGTGGCGGCGGTGGTGCCGCCTGCGGTGGAGGATGAGCTGAGTGCCGCAATTCCGGTGGGGACGCGCCTTGTGCTGCAATATCCCGGCGCGGAACCCATCACCTTGAGCGAAACTGAGCCTTGGTATGAGGTATTGCTGGTGGCGGAGGATGTCCGCCACCCCCGCACTAATCAGGTGGTGCTGCCAGCAGGAACACCGGTGCTGGGTCGTTTTGAAGGCTTTGATGACAGTGGCCGACGGTTTGTGACGCAGGTTGTGCTGCAGGGTCGCGATCGCCAGCCGATTTTGGCCGAGTCTGATTGGTTGGTGGGGCGTCCCCAGCCCAACGGCAGAAACGTGATCATCAACTCTGGCATCGGAGCTGCAACGGTGACAGTACTGTCTGGGTTTACGGGGGTTGGCCTGTTGGGCGGCGCAGCGTTGGGCGCGGCCAGTGCCTACGCGGTGACACCCCAGGTCGTGACGATCCAGCCGGGGCAAATCATTGAAGCGGAGGTCGTCTCAGAAATTTTGCCCTTCCATGATGAGGTTCCGGTGCCCTAACCGCGTGCGGAGATGTTGGGCAAGGCGGTCAGAGGCTAGGATTGCGGTTTGATGAAGGACGATGGGTTGGCAAGACCCTACCCAGGCACGACCCGCTGAGAACAGACGCGATCGCCCCTACTGTGCAGCTCCACATCGGGATAAGATAGGAACAGTTGTAAACAAACATTGCGCAGTCCATTGTGGAAGCTGAAATTCCCCGTCGTAGCGCCGCCGCAAGTCCCCAAAATTCGTTGCAGACCCTAGTGAGTGATAGCCTCACTGTCTTTTGGGGAGACTGGTTAGACCTTCGCGTTCGCATTCCCCAGGTTGCCGCTTCGGGCCTGGTGTCGCCGCTGATTTACATTCTGGCCTTTGGGTTGGGGCTGGGGAGTTCGCTGGATCGCATCAGTGAGCCCACTGCTGGCGACAGCTACTTAGAATTTATCCTGCCGGGGATGGTCGCCCTATCGTCGATGGTAATTAGCTTTGGGGGCACTACGTTCTCCATTTGTGGCGATCGCCTGTTTACCAAAACCTTTGAAGAGATGCTGCTGTACCCGGTGCATCCCCTGGCGCTGCACCTGGGCAAGATGCTGGCGGGCGTGGTGCGCGGCATGATGACCGCAGCCTCGGTGATTGTGGTGGCGGTGCTCTTCACGGGCAAGCTCTGGAGCTTTATTAATCCGCTATTCCTGGGTTTGCTGGTGCTGAACTGTGCCGTCTTTGCGGGATTGGGCGTGATTGTGGGATTGAACGTCAAATCCTTAGAAAGCGTGGGCCTGTTCAATAACTTT
The DNA here is from genome assembly GCA_015272155.1 of Leptolyngbyaceae cyanobacterium T60_A2020_046. GTDB lineage: Bacteria > Cyanobacteriota > Cyanobacteriia > Phormidesmidales > Phormidesmidaceae > JACYME01. The sequence continues at coordinate 22,015 of JACYME010000240.1, read as the reverse complement.
TTGATTGTGCCGATGTCCTTCCTCGGGGCAACGTTTTTCGATCCTGCGACCCTGCCCCTGGCCCTCAAGGGTATTGTGTATCTCCTGCCGCTGACCTATGCCACGGTTGGGCTGCGGGCTGCGGCTTATCAGCCCCTGAGCCAGTTTCCTTGGTATAGCTTCCCGATTTTGCTGGCGATCGCGATTGTGCTGTCCTTCATTGGGGCGTATCAGTTCTCTCACCAGCAAGACTAGGGCGATTCTCCCGCGTGGTAAGAGCTGCGCACCAGCGGCCCCGATCGCACATGGCTGAAGCCCAGGTCGCGCGCGATCGCGCCGAGGCGATTAAATTCTTCTGGCGTCCAGTAGCGCTGCACAGGTAAGTGATCGAGGGATGGGCGCAGGTATTGGCCAATGGTGACGCGATCGCAGGCCACCGCGCGCAAATCCTTCAAAGTCGCAATAATTTCGTCCTCCGTTTCGCCATGCCCCACCATCAGCCCCGACTTGGTAGGAATGTGAGGAGCCAGGGCTTTCACCTGTTGCAGCACCGCCAGCGATCGGTCATAGCGCCCCCCTCGGCGCACCGGCCCCTGCAACCGCGCCACCGTTTCAACATTGTGGTTATAGCAGGCCGGCCCTGCAGCAACCACGGTCGCCACACGCTGCCGTTGCTGTACTGCCGCCCCATCCCCGCCCCAAAAGTCTGGCGTCAGCACCTCGACTTGAGTACCAGGCTGGCGATCGCGAATGGCCGCGATCGTCTGCGCAAACCAGCTCGCCCCTTTATCCGGCAAATCATCCCGCGCCACCGAGGTCAGCACCACATAGCGCAGCCCCAGCAATGCAACCGACTCCGCCACCTTCTGCGGTTCCTCAGGATCCAGGGGCATGGGTGCGTAGCCCTTATCCACCTGGCAAAATCCGCACGACCGCGTGCAGGTTGGCCCCATCAGCAAAAACGTGGCCGTCTGGTTAGCGTAGCATTCCCCCCGGTTGGGACACCGCCCCTCTTCACAAATGGTGTGGATGCCGCGCTGTTTGATGATGCGCTGTACCGTCGAGATCTCGCTGGCCCGACCGATGGCGGGGCGCAGCCACGGCGGCAATGGCGTCAGCGGTGAGGAGGTTTGGGGCATGGCGTCAGGGTCGAAAAAGCACGGAAGAGCACCGCCCAGACGATACCAGAATGCCGGTCTAGGGCATACTGATGGCAACCAGGCTAGGCATGTTGCCCTCATTCTAAAAGCTGAATTGTGGTGCGGCGATCGCGCGATTGAATTGGGGTGCGCGGTGCAATCGGGCGATCGGAGTCCTCTGAGCCGTATCCCAGGCGTTGCCATCGCCATCCCCCATAAAATCTGCGGGAATTCTAGGTGAAGACCGTCCCACTTGGGCGAAACTCCGCTACCATTTGCCTTACGGCACTTGCCCCGTGGGCATCGCTAAGCTGCGGCTCGCGTGTTCCCTGTGGGGGTTCTGTGAGAGTCGTTTCTGTCGTAACCCACCTGCCGAGGTTGCGTCCTAGCCATTGCATCGCTACCACCAGAGGAGTTCGTTGTGGCCACGCACAAAATCCTGGTTATTGATGACAGCCGCGTGATTCGGATGCGCGTGCGGGACATGCTACCCCAGGGCAACTTTGAAGTTTTAGAGGCAAAGGATGGGGTCGAAGGGCTCAATGCCATTCGCGAGCAGCGCCCCAACCTGATCATGCTGGACTTTTTATTACCGCGCATGAGTGGCTGGGAAGTCTTTCAAGAAATTCAGGCTCAGCCTGACTTGCAGCACATTCCCCTCGTGCTCATGTCGGGTCGCCGCGAAGAGGTGACGGAAAAGATTTCTGAGCCCTTTGAGTTTTTCGAGTTCATTCAAAAGCCCTTTGAACAAAAGGAACTGATTGAGGCGATTAAAGGGGCAATGGCAAAGGCCCGGAAGCCTCGACCTGCGGCGGCGGCAAGCGCCAGTTCTGCGGGGGATGCGGCTGAGGTTGCGGCACTGAAGGCGAAGGTTGCCAAGCTAGAAGCTGAGGTTGCGGCGCTGAAGGCGCAGACAGCCAAGATTCTGGCGTTTATCAAGCAAAAGCTGAAGTAACCTGAGTTCGGGTTAAGTCCTCAATTGCATAAGACCGATTCGTGGCCAGAGATTTTACCCTCCTCGGAGGGGCCAGGGGTCGGTTTACCGCTGGGGTTTCCCACCCTGTCCTGCGGACACCCCTCCCTAGGAGGAGAAAATCCGGGCCAATGGCTCAACCCGAACTGACGTTGAAGTAGGCTGCCCAAGCCTGCCCAAACGAGGTAGGTGAGGTACTGCTGGGGAGGTCGCGATCGCGGCCTCCTTGCTTTTTGGGGAGCGGGCTTCAGGATGTCGATCGCGGGGCAAGATTGGGGGTTTCACCCGATGCCTTGATCAGTCCAGCTCGCGACGACCTTCAAGGGCGCGGGCGAGGGTCACCTCATCGGCATATTCCAGATCACCGCCCATCGGTAGCCCAAAGGCGATGCGCGTCACCCGTGTAAAGGGCTTCAGCAGTTGCCCAACGTAGAGCGTCGTGGTGTCACCCTCGATGGTGGGACTAATGGCGATGATCACCTCTTGAATCTTGTCTTTATTGACGCGGTGAACCAACTGACCGATGCTGAGCTGCTCGGGACCGATGCCATCCATCGGGGATATGAGGCCGCCCAAAACGTGATACTTGCCCTTGTATTCGCGGGTTTTTTCCAAGGCGATGACATCCCGAGAGTCGGCCACAACACAGATGGTTTGGGCATCGCGGCTGGGGGAGCGACAAATGTCGCAGACGGGCTCCGCAGAGAGATGAAAGCAGATGGAACAGTAGCCAATCTGAGACTTGGCATCCACCAACGCCTGGGCCAATGCCTGAACTTCGCTATCGGGTCGTTTGAGCAGGTGTAGGGCGAGGCGCTGGGCGGTTTTGGGGCCAACGCCAGGGAGTTTCTGAAGTTCTTCGATCAGTCGAGCGAGGGGACGGGCGTAAATGGGAGGAAGCCTCCTGACACAGAATTTCCACTCAATAAGCAGACGCTTTCGGTATCCCGCCACGGGCGTAAATGGGAGAAAGTCTCCTGACACGGAATGGGGGGCTGGTGGCAGCGGCGCATTAGACCGAAGCCGATAAGAATCTTAGGCGATTTCGACCGCGTTGCTGAGCTTGGTCGAGGGCGGCTTGGGCGGTGCTGAGGAGGTGTTGGGCATCGACGGGGGTGTCGCGGGTGGCGATCGCGCCCCCGACGCTGATCTCCGCGTCCACTGCGACGCCCTGAAGCAGGCTGGGCATCTGTTCCAATAATGTGGCTTGGAGGGTTTCGCCGTAGCGGTTGGTGGCGGTGGCGTCGAGGTTGGGCACTGTGGCGGCAAAGAGGCCCGCGCCGTCGCTATAGAACCAAGTGTGGGCGGAGCCGTGGGCGTGAAGGTGTTGGGCGATCGCGGCCCACAGTTTCCCAAGGTTCAAACCATCGTGGGGTTGGGGCGTGACCTTGAACAACAAGAGGCTGAGGCTGGTGACGGGGTGATCGCCCGTCCCATTCAGCAGGTGATGGAGGAGCCAGCCCAATACCTGCGGCAAGACCTTGAGGGGCAAGAGGCCCGTGTGGGGCTCGATTAGCCCCAGGGCATCCAGCATGGTTTGGTAGCTATGGCGCACGGCGGCGATTTTCTGGGCTGAGGTGTCTAGATCCTGATTTTTGGCGGTGATCTGTTCAGTCAGGCTGTCGGTTTGTTTGTGCAGCCGCGCCACCTGCCAGCCCCGGCGGATGATGGCCGGAATTGACACCAGCAGCCCAACGATGACGCCGATCGCGAGGGTTCCCAGCAGCACCAACGCCAGCGATTGGCGATAGTCCCAGATCACCAGTTGAATGGTGACGGGGTTGGTGTTTTGTAGGGCAAACAAAATCGCCAAAAAGGCGATCGCGAGAGCGGCAATCACAAATAAACGCATGGGAATCGCACCGATGGCGGCATGGGGACAGCGACGCCCCCTAGGCTATAGGGTAGCCTCGCTGGACAGATTTGGCCGATGGCAATACCAAGGGAGAACCGGGCGAGCAACCGTCTGAGATTTTGGATTGACCATGATACATTTGAACTGAATTTTGTCTGGTTTTGCCCCCAGCTTGGCATTACACTGATGAGCGGCTTCTGCGCGATCGCCCCATGACAGCAGACTTCCAACAACTCACCCTCTTTCCTGTGGAGCAGCATCAAACGCCCTTGCCCGACTATCAGGTGCGCGAAAGTGGCCGCGCCCGCCACGTTTCCCTCAAAATTTCCTTCCAGGGTGCCCTAGAGGTGGTGGTGCCCCGAGGCTTTGACCCGCGCGAAATCCCGGACATTCTGGAGCGCCGCCGCGACTGGATCGCGAAAACCCTGAAGCGCATTGAAGGCCAGCGCCAAGCCCTGCCGCCGGAGCACTTGGAAGAGCGCCCCACCCAGCTTGCCCTGCGATCGCGCAACGAAATCTGGCACGTTCACTATGCCCCTGGCTCCACCGCCATCACCCTGGCCCAAGCTGCTCCGCACACGCTGACCCTTTCGGGAGCCTACGACGCTGCGCCCGACCTAGGCCAAGAACTGCTGCGGGGCTGGCTCCAGCGCAAAGCCCGGTCGGAGTTTGCGCCCTGGCTGCGCGAACTCAGCCAGCGATGCGGTTTGTCCTTTAGTCGGGTGTCGGTGCGGGGGCAGACCAGTCGGTGGGGCAGTTGTTCGTCGCGCCAGTCCATTAGCTTGAACTACAAGCTGTTGTTTTTGCCGCCGCCTCTGGTGGAGTATGTGCTGATCCATGAGCTGTGTCATACCGTCCACATGAATCATTCCCCCGCGTTTTGGGAGTTGGTGGCCCTGCACTGCCCGACCTACGATCGCGTCCGGGCAGACCTCAAGCAGGCTTGGAAGTTTGTTCCCGGTTGGGTTGATGGGCGATGAATGAGGCGATGAACCGCGTGTTTTGGACGCCCCACAGCGGCTACCACGGGCCAGGCTGGGGCGATCGCTTTTTTGAAGGCTGGTACTTTCGGGTGACGGTGCCCGATCAGGCGCAGTCCTTTGCGTTCATGTATTCCATCGATGATCCCAAGGGCAACAGCGACCTCAGCGGCGGAGCAGCGCAGATTTTGGGGCCACGGGAGGATTATCTCTACTGTCCTCTCCCGGCGACCGACCGCTTTTGGGCCTGGCGCAACGGACTGGGGTTGGGGCACTGGGGCGAGGCCACGGGCGATCGCCCCCGATACTTGAGTGCCGATGCTTTTTCTGAGCAGGTTGCCTTGGGGTATCAGGCCACGGCTCACCATCATCAGGGCGCGCTGCGAGATCGAGAAACGGGCGCGATCGCCCGCTGGAACTACACCATCGAGCCCGTCTATGGCTGGGGTTCCGTTGCTGAGCCACCGCAGCCCACCGGCGGCCTATGGTCTTACCTGCCCGTTTTTGAACCGGGCTGGCAGGTTTTGATGGCCCACGGCAGAGCGACGGGGTGGATTGAGTGGCAGGGCGATCGTTACGATCTGCAACGCTGCCCCGCCTATGCGGAAAAAAACTGGGGCGGAGCCTTCCCTCAGCGCTGGTTTTGGCTCCAGTGCAATGCCTTTGCTGCGCACCCCGACCTGACGATCACCGTAGCCGGAGCCTATCGCTCCGTGCTGGATCGGCTTGAAACGGTGGGGCTCATTGGCCTGCATCTCAACGGACAGTTCATCGCGTTTGCGTCCCTGCGCGATCGCCTCACCTGGCGCGTTGAGCCCTGGGGCCAGTGGCACATCACCGCCGAAAATCACCGCCACCGCATCGAAATTGTGGGCATCTGCGATCGCCCACCTGCTCAGGTGCGTGTCCCCACCCGCGAGGGCCTCAAGTTCGCCTGCTGGGACACCACCAACGGCCAGCTCAGCGTTACCCTTTGGACGAGATCGCCGGGGCAACGGGCGATCGCGGCAGAGGATGCCCCTGATCTCCAAGCCACCAGCACCCTCGCCGGATTGGAGGTCGGCGGTTCTGGCTGGGATGCGCCGTGGAGTTTTCAGAGTTCCCCGGTCTAGGTTCTGGGAAAATTCAAAATTAGAAGTTCAAAATTCAACATGGCGGAAGGCTGATGCTGGGGCAGTCGGCGGCGGTGACAGCGAGCCTGTTTTGGCCAGCATGGGCCTATCCTAAGAGGGCTGACCGCGTTTCTGTCCCTCACCGCTGAAGTGTCATGTCTAGCTTGATTCGCCACATGCTTGCCCCCGATGTCAAAGACTTGGGCGGCTTTGAAGCCCGTCGTCTGTTGCCCAACGATGGGCTGAGCATGGTGGGGCCATTTATTTTCTTTGACCATCTGGGGCCAGCGACCTTTCCACCGGGGCAGGGCATCGACGTACGCCCCCATCCCCACATCAACCTGGCGACGGTGACCTATTGATTTGAGGGGGTGATTCTCCACCGCGATAGTTTGGGCAGCATCCAAGAAATTGAGCCCGGCGCGGTGAACTGGATGACCGCCGGATGCGGCATTGTGCATTCTGAGCGATCGCCTGCCTGGGCGCGATCGCAGGAAACGCGGCTGCACGGCATTCAAACCTGGGTGGCGCTCCCCGAAGCCCACGAAGAAACGGATCCCTGGTTTAAGCATCATCCCGCTACGACCCTGCCCACTTGGACGGAATCGGGTGCGCAGATCAAGCTGATTGCAGGCGATGTGGGTGATACTTCCTCTCCGGTGAAGACCTTTTCGCCCATGCTGTATTTGGACGTGCAGCTTGAGGCGGGGGGAGAAATTACGGTGCCGACGACGGTAGCCGAGCGGCCGGTGTTGGCGGCCGACGCTCCGGTTGCGATCGCGGCAGATCAGCCCGCCCGCTGCATCATCGTCGGGGGCGACTCCGTCGGCCCCCGCATCAAGTGGTGGAATTTTGTCTCTAGCCGCCAGACCCGCATTGATCAGGCAAAGGAGGACTGGAGGCGCGATCGCTTTCCCAAGGTGCCGGAAGAGACGGAGTGGATTCCGTTGCCGGAGGAGTAGGGTTGTGTAAGGGTGGCGTAAGCGATCGCGGGATTATTCCTCGACCAGGGATTTGTAGAGCATGATGGCGTCTACGAATGCTCCATCCGGTAGGGCGACGGCCTGGGGAATGCGGCCAATTTCTTGGAAGCCCAGCGATCGCCACAATGCCAACGAGGCGAGGTTGGTGTCAAAAATCAGGTTATACATGACGGCGCGGTAGCCGCGATCGCGGGCGAGGCTGAGCATGGCTTCCCCCATGAATCGCCCAATCCCTTGGCCGCGAACCTCAGGCGGTACAATAAACCCAGCATTGCAGATGTGGCTGCACCGCCCCGGGAAGTTGGGCTTGAGGTAAAACGCACCCACAATTTCTGGACAGGTTGTGGCTGGGTTGGAGGCCAGACGACGCACCACAAACGCATCTGCCTTGAGCCAATAGTCGGCAAACCCGTCGGGGGTGAGGGGTTCGCGCTGGGGATAGCTGCTCCCCTCTAGAATGACGGCGTTGAGCAGGTTGCGCACGGTTTCCCCCTCTGTGGGCTGCATGGGGGCGAGGGCAACGGGAGTGCCATCCTTGAGCTGAAACGGATGCGGTAAATCCACGGGTCTAAGATTTGATGAAAGTGTCGTAGAGCGATTTTAGTGTTGCATGGCAATCCTACACGGTAGCTGGGTGGTCGAAGAACGGCGGTTCTTCCTTTGGGTGGAGGCATGGCAGCGGATTGAGGCCAGTCAGTTACCGGAGCCCTTCGCGATCGCGCCCCACCCCTACAGCTTGAGCGGCCAACCCCTGTTGGATGCCTTGCAACGGCTGGGCTCGCGGGTGCCCAAGGCAGTGTGGATTCCCACCTCGGCCCAGGGGAAGCGCCCCAAAGCCGCCCCCTCAGAACGAGGCTGGACGCGGCTCATGGCTTTGCCAACGGTGATGGATGGCGATCGCCCGTTTCCGCTCCACTCGGGCGGCGCGGGGGAGGAAGACACCGCGATCGCAGACGTTGCCCTGTATCCCTGGTGGGTGACGGGGGTCTGGCTAACCCCTGCCGAAACAGCGCACCTGCTGGAGAGCTTGCCCCTCGGCTATCTCGACCTGCCCACGGCATCGGTGGGCAGTGATCTGCGCTATTGGTCGCACCTGGCCCGTTGGAGTTTGGACTTGCTGGCGCGGGGCAAGTTTTTGCCAAAAATCGACATTTCGGCCCAGGGAGCCCAGGCCCACTGGCAGCCCGTGCTCGACAGCGAAGTGGATGCGGGACGGCTGCGGCGGTTTCAGCACACCATGCCCCTGGCCTGTGGCGCAGACCAAGGGCCAGAACCTAAACGTGCAGCGGCGGTCGCGCCTGCCATTGCCCTACCCACATCCAGATCCGATCGGGTGATTCATTTTATTGATGCGTTGGTGGATGCCCAGGTGCGATCGCACGCCCCTGCACCCCTCTCGGGCTCCGATGTGCTGAGTTCTGAACTGCCCGTGCGCGATTGGCTCACCGCCCTCAATCAGCCCAACAATACGGTTACGGGTGAAGGCGGCGCGCTCGCGATCGTGCGCCTGCGCGAGGCCCTCACCACCTGGACGGCCCCCCTCCAAGCCAACGCCCTCACTGATGCCAACCGCTTTCGCGTGTGTTTTCGCCTGGAACCGCCCACCGATGGTCAAGTCCACTGGTCAGTGAGATATCTTTTGCAATCGCGCGACGACGCCAACTTCTGCATCGCCGCCGAAACCCTCTGGCAATATCCCCTAGAGCAGGCGGTGATCCAGGGTCGCCCCATCCACGCGCCCCAGGAAACCCTACTGGCCGGGCTAGGCCGAGCCGCCCGCCTCAGCGACCCCATCCGCGACAGTTTGCAGGATCCCCGCCCCACCCACTGCCTGCTGGATCCGGCCCAGACCTATGTGTTTCTCAAGGCGACGGTCGATCGCTTGCAAGATAGCGGGTTTGGGGTGCAACTGCCACCGGGACTCAGTTCCCAAGGCACCGCCAGCCGTCTCGGCATCCGCCTGGAAGCCGCTGCCCCCGATCGCAAACAGCGCCAACGCCTTGGCCTCAAAAGTTTGCTCAACGTCAAGTGGGATCTGTCCCTAGCGGGCAAAACCGTCTCCCAAAAAGACTTTGAGCGCTTCGTCGCCCTCGAAACACCCTTAGTAGAAATTGACGGCCAATGGGTCGAGCTGCGCCCCCAAGACATTCGCGCCGCCCGCGAGTTTTTTCAAAAGCGTCAGGAGCCCATCGCCCTCAACGTGGAAGATGCCCTGCGCATGAGTACGGGCGACGCCCAAATGATCGACAAGCTGCCCGTCGTCAGCTTTGAGGCATCCGGCGTGCTGCAAGAGCTGATCACCATCCTCACCCAGGGCAACCAAACCCTAGAGCCCGTCAGCGACATTGACGGCTTTCAGGGTACCCTGCGCCCCTATCAGGCGCGGGGGGTGTCGTGGCTGTCCTTTCTGGAACAGTGGGGCCTGGGGGCGTGCTTGGCCGATGACATGGGTTTGGGGAAAACCATTCAGCTCATTGCGTTTTTGCTGCATCTGAAGCAGCGTGACCTGCTAGATGGGCCGACGCTGCTGGTGTGCCCGACCTCGGTGCTGAGCAACTGGGAGCGCGAAATTCGGAAGTTTGCGCCCGGTGTGGCAGTGCTGCTGCATCACGGCAATCAGCGATCGCATGGGGCTGCCTTTGCCCGCAAGGCGAAATCTACCCAGGTGGTGCTCACCAGCTATGCCCTGGTGCAGCGAGATTTGAAGGATTTTGAGCGGGTGGAATGGCAGGGCATTGTGCTCGACGAAGCCCAAAACATCAAAAACCCCGACGCCAAGCAGTCGAAGGCCGTGCGCCAAATTGAGGCCCAGTTTCGCATTGCCCTCACGGGGACGCCCGTCGAGAACCGCTTGGCAGAACTGTGGTCAATTATGGATTTTTTGAATCCTGGCTATCTCGGCCCCAAGAATTTTTTTCAGCGCCGCTTTGCGACCCCCATCGAGCGATACGGCGATACGGCGTCTTTGCGAACCCTGCGATCGCTGGTGCAACCCTTCATCCTGCGCCGCCTCAAAACCGATCGCACCATCATTCAAGACCTGCCCGAAAAACAGGAAATGGCGATTTTCTGTGGCCTCTCCGCCGAGCAGGCCGAACTGTATCAAGCCACCGTCGAAAAAGCCCTGCGTGACATCGAATCCTCCGATGGGGTGCAGCGGCGCGGCATGATTTTGGGCCTGCTCACCAAGCTCAAGCAAATCTGCAACCACCCGGCCCAGTTTTTGAATGAAGCGGTGCCGGTGGAGGCGCGGCGATCGGCCAAGCTCCAGCGCTTTGATGAGATGGTGGCCGAACTGCTGGATGAGGGCGATCGCGCCCTCATCTTCACCCAATTTGCCGAATGGGGCAAACGCCTGCAAACCCACCTAGAGCACACCTTCAAGCAAGACACCCTGTTTCTCTACGGCAGCACGAGCAAGGACAAGCGCGAAGAAATGGTCGATCGCTTTCAGCATGACCCCAGCGGCCCCCGGCTGTTCATCCTGTCCCTCAAGGCGGGCGGCGTAGGCCTCAACCTCACTCGCGCCAACCACGTGTTCCACTTCGATCGCTGGTGGAACCCCGCCGTTGAAAACCAAGCCACCGATCGCGCCTTCCGCATCGGCCAAACCCGCAACGTCCAGGTGCACAAATTTGTCTGCACCGGCACCCTCGAAGAAAAAATCCACGACATGATCGAGTCCAAAAAAGCCCTCTCGGAACAGGTCGTTGGTGCCGGAGAAACTTGGCTCACCGAACTCGATACCGATGCTCTGCGCAACCTGTTGCTCCTCGATCGCTCCGCCATCATTGACGACGCCAGCTAGGACGACACAAGGGAATTTGAACCCCCGATCCAACGGGCAGCGTCGCTGCCCGTTGGATCGAGAACTCATTGACCTAGTCATGAGATACAAGGAGCGCGGTCAGATATTGTCGCGATCGCGGGCGCTGCGCGATCAATCGTCCCGATGATGACGGGGATCCTGGCTGGTACGAAGGACAGCCCCTAATCGGGATACCAGAACATGCCCTTGATGCCCTCTGGATCGGGCATGAACCCCAGATTGCGGTAGAAATCCACCACATGGGGATCGGCAAACAGCGTGACGTTACTAATGTCTTCGCTGCGTAGCTTCTTGATCAAATGATGCATCAGGGTTTTGCCCAACCCCTTGCCTTGATAGTCGGGATGAACCACCACATCCCAGATTGTGGCGTTGAAGGCATGATCAGAGGTAGCCCGAGAAAACCCAATCAAGCGCTTGCGGTTCCCCTTTTGCTCCCACATCGAGACGACAAGGAAGCTGTTTTGGATGGCTTTTCGCACCTTGCGAATGGGACGACGCGCCCAGCCCACCGCATCACACAGTTCTTCTAGCTCGTAGAGGTCAATGTCGCGATCGGTGCTAAAAAAAATTCGGCTAGTGCGATCGCGGTTGGTGACTTCGGCAAGAACCATTGATGCTGGATCCGAAGTACCCATCGATCCTGCCTCAGTGCCCGTAAATAGACTTTTCCAGAACCCCATAAAGGTTTGGGTGATATCAGTAAGGTAGCAGCGTCAATCTATTAGACTAATATATCTGGTCAGACGCGCCTTGCACGGTAGCGCCAGGACAAATTGACGGGATGGCTCAGTAATATCCCAATTCACCTTTTAAAGGCAGACTATAAAAGGCAAAAATCCCTGCGCACTTTGCCTGAGAGCAAGGTTCAGTGTGTGAGACGCTAAGGGATTTGAATCGAGCGCTCTAAATGCTGGTGTAAACTGCAACTCCTCTGGTTATGGCTGCTGGCTTGAAAACATCCACCATAGAGCTGCTCAAACGGTTCAACCGGGCTTTCCCACAGTTTTATGAGCAGTTTGTCAGTAGTGAGATCCAACTGCAAAACCTGCGCTTGGCCTATCACCTCTACAAAACCCGAAAGGCCGTGATTGAGCTGAAGCCCGAAGGCAATCGGAGTGCTCTGCATTTTGCCTATCGCAATCAGTCGTTTTTGCTGAGCGATATTTTTGGCGTGCTGGCCGCCTATGGCCTCACGATCCACAATCTCAGCCTGTATGGGCAGATTTATCCGCCCATGCTGGTGTTTATCAAGCTTGTGGTGTCTCGGGGGGGCAAGGCACTGCCTACCAAAACTGCAGATAACGTGTGCCGCGCCATTCGAGAAGCGCTGGCCGGGCACTTTGAAGTGGAGGAAATGCTGACGGTTGAGTTTAACCTTGACGCGGGGCTAGAGCAGGTGGAAACGGAATTTTATGTGGATCCGGTTTTCCATCTCCCGGCTTTGCTGATTGAGGCGGATAACCAGCCGGGGCTGTTCTACAAGGTGATGTACGCGATTTGGCAGGAAGATTTGCTGGTGGTAAATGCCAACCTGCTGGTGTGGCGGGGGCGCACGCGGCTAATCCTGTATTTACTGGGGCCAAATGAAAGCCTGATCCCCGAATATTTGGGCCAGAAAATTGCAGAGGGTGTGCGCTATCGTCTCCTCGGAAATCGGCTCTAGAGGTTCGGCAAGGCAGCGTTGCGAAACTTGGCGGGCGGCTCGGGGGTGCGGCGAAGCTCTCTTTCCCAGGGTTTTGAAGGGGTTTGGCCGGATAAAACCGTCCAGACATTCCTCTAGGGTTCGCTGATGTTAGGGGGCTATGATGTTAGCTATGCCTCAGATCTCAGTGTTTAACGTCCCCCATGAGTATCAGCTCTCGACGCCATCGGAGATGAGTCGTGAGGGTGTGGTGTTTATTCACGGGTGGATGCTGAGCCAGTGCTATTGGCGGCCTGTGCTCGACGGTTTGGGGGCACAGTTTTCATGCTTAACCTATGATTTGCGCGGGTTTGGGAAGTCGGCGATCGCGATCGGCGATCGCGAAGTTGGCCCCGAGGGATCACTACAGCCCATTTTGGAGGATGATCGCGTTTCGCCCTATAGTTTGGCGGCCTATGCCCAGGATCTGGGCGAATTGCTGCGTCAGTTGCGACTAGAGCGGGTCTGGCTGGTGGGGCATTCCCTGGGCGGCAGCATTGCGCTATGGGCAGCGAAGCTCTTTCCGCAGTGGGTGCAGGGCGTGATCTGTGTGAATGCCGGGGGCGGCGTTTATCTGCCGGAGGAGTTCCAGAAGTTTCGTCAGGCGGGGCAGCAAATTGTGCGCTGGCGATCGCCCTGGTGGAAGTCGATGCCGCTGATGGATGTGGCCCTGGCGCGGATGATGGTGCATGCTTCCATTGAGCGAGTGTGGGGCAAGCAGCGGCTGGTGGATTTGCTGGCGGCACACCCTGAGGCCGCGGTCGGAGCCCTGCTGGACTCCACGACGGAAGAAGAGGTGCATCGTTTGCCGCAGGTGGTGGCAAGCTTGCAGCAGCCTGTGTATTTCATTGCGGGTGGCAATGACACGGTGATGGCGGAGCAATATGTGCGCCATCTGGCGAGCTTTCATTGGCTGTTTGATTCGCCGGAGAGTAATGTGGTGATTTTGCCGGAATGTGGCCATCTGGCGATGGTGGAGCAGAGCAAGGCGTTAGCCGACCAAATTCGCCAGTTTGTGGAGGGATCGGTGCTGGTGGAAGAGTTTGGGCGATCGCGCCGCCGCTTGTCGTAATTCTCGGGTCAGGGTATTGACAAAGCTAGGATACAAACTGTTAATCTTATAAAATCTAAGTGATGGGGTGTCGCCAAGCGGTAAGGCAGCGGGTTTTGGTCCCGCCATTCCTAGGTTCGAATCCTAGCACCCCAGTTTTGCAAGAGACAGTTCTACTTCCCTTGCTGATCCACGTTCTCGTAAAAATCAGCAATATTGCAGGCGAAACCGATGCTGGCAAGTTCTACGCGATCGCCCTCTCGAAAGACTTCAGGAACCCAGAGATTATCGGCTTTGCGCTGAAACGAGATTATCGGCTTTGCGCTGAAACCGCTCGACTAGAATCTGCTTCTGATGCATCAATACGTATTCTTCAAGAGCTGGATTGGACTGATAGTCGGCAAACTTGTCGCCTCGGTCAAATGCCTCTGTGGAGTCAGACAACACCTCGATAATGAGTAATGAGTTTTGGATATAAATGCTTCGTCAGAGCGGCGGTCGCGTTCATCGTACGTCACGGCCAGGTCAGCGTAGTAAAAAAGATTCAACTGCGGCAAACACACCTTCATATCGGCAGCGTAGGCCAAGCACCCCGAACCTCTGAGATGGTTGATGAGCAGCGCCGAGAGATTCCCCGTGATGATGACGTGAGCTTTACTGGCACCCGCCATTGCCACAATTTGCCCCTGCACATATTCGTGCTTGATGGGACTGATACGCTCAATCTCCAAATATTCCTCGGAGGTAAATGAGGCGTGGTGCTTGTTGACAGTCATGGGTTGCTTGGGGAGCTAGGGGCGATCGCCGTTCATCTTATATCTTGGTACTGCTAGCTTTCGTGATAATGACTTCGCCGGGGTTTTCTCAATTTTGCCACTTAGCCAAGATTTGCCCAGAACCCCGGCTGTTTGAAAAAGCCGGGGTTCTTCTTTTACACATCTAGCATCAAATTCAGGACAGTTGGAGAGGCAACTTCCGTGTCTGCCATAAAGGCTCGATAGGCGGAGGGCGTTGGCGCAGCCTGTCCGAAGGACAATCGCCATTGCTGACCAAGTGCATCCAGTTTGGGTAGGGTGCCTTGCTGCAGGCCGACGTATTCGAGCTAGCTGGAAAACTCCCAGTCTTCGGGGCGATCAACGAATCCGGCTTTAACTGGGTTCAGATGAATGTAGCGGGTGAGGGTCAGCAAATAATCGGCTTGCTCAACCAGAATGGCTTGGAATCGGCCCTGAAAGAAGGAACCACAGAGTTCGTACCGCCGATTCATTGCTTTGGCGTAGGACAGCGTGAATCGTTGCATATTGAAGGAGAGGTCATCTTTTTGCAGCCGCACTAAAAAGTGATAATGGTTTGGCATCAAGCAGTAGGCGATGACTTCTAAGGTTTCGTTGTCGATGAAATAGCGCCGAAATTGGGTGAGGAAAATAAGTAGTTTTCTCTTTCAAGAAAGATGTTTTGGCGATTGTGGCCGCAATTATAATTGTGGCCGCAATTATAGAGGTGGTGGTAGTAGCTGCCAGGAACGAAGGTGATTTTGCGGCGTGGCATGGTGGGTTTCTGAGGGATGCATCCTGTTTTCAGGTTGCCCTTAGCAGGTGTCACATGCTCAGAACCCCGGCTTCTTCGAGAAGCCGGGGTTCTTTTCGAGGTGCTACACCGTGGCGAGTTCGGGGGAGAGGCGTTTGAAGACGAGGCGTTCTAGCTCCACATCGGCGTAGATGCGATCGCCATCTTGGAACTCGCCGCGTAGAATGCCCTTGGCAATTGGGGTTTCCAACTCACGCTGGATCGCCCGCTTGAGGGGGCGCGCCCCATAGACGGGATCGAAGCCGACTTGGGCGACCCAATCCAGCGCTTCCTCCGACAGCGTAAGGGACATTTTGCGATCGCTCAGGCGTTGTTCTAGTCGCTGGATTTGCAGTTTCACGATTTCGCGAAGCTGTTCCTGGCGCAGACTGTGGAAGATAATCAGCTCATCCACCCGATTGAGGAATTCGGGGCGGAAATTGGCACGCATGGCTTCCATGACGCGATCGCGCATCAGATCGTACTTCGTATCATCTCCAGCGAGATCGAGAATATATTGCGACCCAATGTTGCTAGTCATGATGACCACGGCGTTGCGAAAATCCACCGTGCGCCCTTGGGAATCTGTCAGGCGGCCATCGTCGAGGATTTGCAGCATGATGTTAAATACATCGGGATGGGCCTTTTCGATCTCGTCGAACAGGATCACCGCATAGGGGCGACGGCGGATCGCCTCCGTGAGCTGGCCACCCTCCTCAAAGCCGACATAGCCCGGAGGCGCTCCAATCAGGCGGGCGACGGCGTGTTTCTCCATGTATTCCGACATGTCGATGCGGACGATCGCATCCTCGGTGTCAAACATATAGGAGGCCAGCGCCTTAGCGAGTTCCGTTTTGCCGACCCCAGTGGGGCCAAGGAAGATGAAGCTGGCGATGGGGCGATTGGGGTCAGCAAGACCCGCTCGCGATCGCTGAATGGCATCGGCCACAGCGGTCACCGCTTCCTCTTGCCCGATCACCCGTTGGTGTAGCTCATCTTCCAGATGGAGCAGCTTCTCCATTTCCGACGCCACCAGCTTGCTCACCGGAATGCCCGTCCACTTGGAAATAATTTCGGCGATGTCGCCCTCGGTGACTTCCTCTCGTAGGAGCGACTGGCTGCTGGTTTGAGCGTTGGATAGCTTTTGCTCCGCCTCTTCAAGCTGGCGCTGAAGGTTCGTGAGCTTGCCGTATTTCAGCTCAGCAGCGCGGTTGAGGTCGTAGTCTCGTTCGGCCTGCTGAATTTCAACATTGACGTGATCAAGTTCTTCACGCAGCTTTTGAATCGCCTCCATGATGTCTTTTTCAGCCTGCCACTGCGCGTTCAGTGCCGACTGAGTTTCCTTGAGATCCGCGAGTTCTTTTTCAATGCGCTCGAGGCGATCAACCGACGCAAGATCCGTTTCTTTTTGGAGGGAAAGACGCTCCATTTCGAGCTGAAGAATTTTGCGATCAATTTCGTCAAGTTCCTCCGGTTTGGAGGTAATTTCCATCTTCAATTTAGCGGCAGCTTCGTCGATCAAGTCGATGGCTTTGTCCGGTAAAAAGCGATCGCTAATGTACCGCGTGGACAACACCGCCGCTGCAACGAGGGCAGTATCGGAAATTTTGACGCCGTGGTGAACTTCGTACCGTTCCTTAAGGCCACGCAGGATAGAAATCGTATCTTCAATGGAGGGCTGATCGATGTACACCTGCTGGAAGCGACGCTCTAGGGCAGCATCTTTTTCGATGTATTTGCGGTATTCATCGAGGGTTGTCGCACCAATGCAGCGTAGTTCGCCCCGCGCCAACATCGGCTTCAGTAGGTTACCCGCATCCATTGCGCCTTGGGTGGCTCCTGCACCGACAACGGTGTGGATTTCGTCGATAAAGAGCACCATTTGCCCTTCGGAATCTTGTACTTCTTTGAGAACCGCTTTGAGGCGTTCTTCAAATTCACCGCGATATTTTGCCCCAGCGATGAGTGCGCCCATATCGAGGGCAATGATGCGGCGATCGCGCAAGGATTCCGGCACATCTTTACTGATGATGCGCTGGGCCAGTCCCTCTGCGATCGCGGTTTTCCCCACCCCAGGCTCTCCAATCAGCACCGGATTATTCTTCGTCCGGCGAGAGAGAATTTGTATCGTGCGGCGAATTTCGTCATCGCGGCCAATCACCGGATCAAGCTTGCCAAGGCGCGCCAACTCGGTCAGGTCGCGGCCATATTTTTCGAGGGCTTCGTACTTACCTTCAGGATTTTGGTCGGTCACTTTTTGACTGCCTCGCACAGTTTGAATCAGGGTTTTTAGTTTGGTTTCGTCCAGGCCAAATTCTCGAAACAGCGCTTGTCCAAAGCGATCGTCCTTGAGAAAGGCCAGGAGTAAATGTTCAACGGAAATGAATTCGTCGCCAAAGTCTTTGCGGTGGGCATCAGCGCGATCGAGCAATTGGTCGAGGCTGCGCCCTAGGTAGACTGACCCCCCGGCGTTGCTGATTTTGGGCTGTTTGTTGATGAACTCGGCGGTGCGATCGCGCCAATTTTGGAGGTTCACTTCAGCCTTGGTCAACACCGATGTTGCCAGCCCATCCTGTTCGAGCAGCGCCTTCATGAGGTGCTCGCTTTCAATTTGCTGATGTTTGGCTTCCTTGGCAATTTCTGGCGTGCGCACAATGGCCTGCCAAGCCTTTTCGGTAAATTGGTTCGGATTTGTGGGCTGCATAGATACGTTCCTCCAACCTGCTGTGCAAGATATCGCGCTCGCGAGTCTATGTAGAGACTAAGTTCACTGCCAAACCTGGGAGATGCGCCATGAGCGCGCCGTTTTGCCAATCCCAGGGTGGCGGCGATGATACGAACTTTGTTCAAGGATCTGGAGCGGGCGATGGCGGCGAAAGGCGCGATCGCCGCACCGATGGCCAATGAGAGAAGGGGACTCAGTCTCAGCGTCCTCGACCGACGGCGCAACAGTTGGACGATGGCGTGCCGCACCGAGCCCCTACCGTTCCACTATGAAGAATATCGCGCGATTTTGCGGGGGTAAGTCCGTATGGAAAAGGTGGCGATCGCCCTACTTTTGACCCACGAGCGATTTAGAACGACCCTAGGGCAATATATGATCCCCATCCTGCGGGAAGGAGACGACGAACATCCGCTGCGGGGCGTTAGCCAGAGGCGACAGTTCCCCAAGCTCCCCTCGATCGCCCCACGTATGGACACAGGCAGCGCGATCGCTGTGTTAATTTTTAGTACTCCTGAACCATGCTAAACGGCGGGGGGGAGGGTGAAATCATCTGGCTCTGATCCCCGCAGGGCGTTGTGTCGGCTGAGGTGGATGTTCCGCCATTGCGCCGTAAGTTTACGGTTCGTTAGATTTGAAAATTGCACGGTTTCAGATTATAACTCTCCATATTGCTTGGCCGTGGCTAAGCAAGGCTGATTCTCGCAGGCACTTGACAGATTGCCGCGATCGCTGCAACTGCGGTGCGCCAAAGAGAACAGCCCCCGATAAGATGTTGTTCCGGGTGGTGAGTTCCCCTTGGTAAATATGATGAGCACAGATTTTAAATCCGAAGCCACGATGCCCGAACCAGACAACACCGTCAACAGCAATGTCAGTGGTGTGTCGGCCTCATCAACTGGTGGGGAGATTACCGAGCAATTGCAAGCGGTGTGGGGCAAAGTTTCTAGCCTACTGGCCGATCTACCTGACTATGTCACCGATTTTTTCAAAGAATATCAGCGTCCGCTGATTACGGTGGGGTTGATTTTGGGAGCGGTGGTTTCCGTGAAGCTGCTGCTGGCGGTGTTGGGCGCAGTCAACGAAATTCCCCTCCTAGCTCCAACCTTTGAGTTGATTGGGTTGGGCTATAGCGGCTGGTTTGTCTATCGCTTTCTGCTGCGCGATGCCAACCGTCAAGAGTTGCTGAGTAACCTCAACTCGCTGAAGGAGCAAGTGTTGGGGCGGCGTGGTTAACCGCTGATCTTGGTGGTGATGCGCTGGGGGTCGATCGCGATCTCAGCCTTGGCTCGGTAGGGGGTTTTCCGAACCCTACCGGGCTTTGTTATTAGCGGTTGGGCGGGGGGCGTCCTTCTTATACTAGGTAATGTAGTGCGGGCCGATGAATGCAAGACGGGCGTATTGTTTTGATGCTGCGTCTTGCCTGTCGGTAGGACTATCGCCTTGTCGGAATGAGGCTGGCGATGGCGATCGCGGGCCAACCAATCCTGTCCACGGTTTGAGGAATCCTATGACACAGAATGCGGCGGTGATGAAGGCGGTTGAGTCGCTGGATTATCGTGTCACGGTGGGAGACGTGGCCGCCAGGGCCGGTCTTGATCTCAATGTTGCGCAACAGGGGTTGAATGCCCTAGCTGCGGATACCCAGGCTCACTTGCAGGTGTCGGATGCGGGCGAAATTGCCTATGCGTTCCCAAAGAACTTTCGTGCCATTTTGCGCAACAAATATTGGCGCATTCGTTTGCAAGAAACCTGGGCGAAAGTTTGGAATGTGTTGTTTTACCTGATTCGCATTTCCTTTGGGATTTTGCTGCTGGTTTCAATTGTTCTGATTATTGCTGCGATCGCAATTTTGCTAATTGCGATGAGTTCTTCCCAGCGAGATGACAACCGCAGCAGCAGTTCCCGAGGGGGAATGGGCGGTATGGTTTTTATTCCTCGATTCTGGATTGGGGATCTGTTCTGGTTTTTCCACTATGAGCCGCGCAGTTCGCGATCGCGCCCGTCTCCCCCGTCTCGCCCCAATGCCGCCCCTGGCGAAATGAACTTCTTGGAAGCGATTTTCTCCTTTCTCTTTGGCGATGGCGATCCCAATGCAGACTTGGAAGAAAAGCGCTGGCAGACAATTGGGACGGTGATTCGCAACAATGGCGGTGCGATCGCAGCGGAACAAGTTGCCCCGTATTTAGATGACGTAGCACGGTATCAAAAGCTTGAAGATGAAGACTACATTCTGCCCGTGCTAACGCGCTTTAATGGCATTCCCCGGGTCAGCCCTGAGGGCAACATTATCTACCACTTTCCAGAATTGCAGGTGATGGCAGACCAGCGCGATCGCGCGCCAGTACCGGCCTACCTGCAGGAATCGCCGTGGAAATTCAGCGAAGCCACGAGTAGCCAAATTTCCCTCGCGATCGGCCTAGGGGTGGTGAACCTTGTAGGAGCGTTGTTCCTGGGGGGGTTGTTGCAAGACCAAGCCCTTGTGGCTGACCTCGGCGGCCTGGTTGCCTTTGTAGATGGGATCTTTTGGCTACTGTTGGCCTATGGCACAGCGTTTTTGGGGGTGCCAGCGGTGCGGTACTTCTGGGTGAAGCGCAAAAATGCCAGCATTGAACGGCGTAACGAACAGCGCCAAGAGCAGGCGATCGCCCTCAACCAGGCTGGCCCGGAGGTCCAAAACAAAATTCGGTTTGCTCAGCAGTTTGCCCAGCGCACCATTGTCGGTGCGGATGACCTGGCTTACACCACCGAAAAAGACCTCACCGAGCAGGAATATGAGCAGCGCGACAAGCTTGATGCAGAATGGCTCAAGCGCCTCGAGGATCGGTCGGGCGATCGCTAACCTAGCCCCGTGGGTTTTCAAGCAACCTGATGGAGCTAACCCGATGGGGCGACCGCGCTAAAACTGGATTTGGTCAATCACCGATCGCAGGGTCGCGGCAGACTGTTGTAGGCTGTCGCGCTCGCGATCGCTGAGCTTCACCTTCATCACCCGCGTCACGCCCATGCGGTTCACCACAGCGGGCAGACTCAGATACACGTCATCGATCCCGTGCATTCCATTAATCAGCGAGCTAACGGTGAGGACGCGGTTTTGGTCGCGGGCGATCGCCTGCACAATTTGCGCCACCGCCAGCCCAATGGCATAGCTGGTGTAGCCCTTGCGGCGAATGATCTCATAGGCCGCATTTTTCACCTGATAAAAAATGTCGTCCAGAGCGGCCTTTTCCGTGGCGGGGAGATCCGGCGGAGCCAGCGGCGTCCCCGCGATCGTGGCCTGACTCCAAAACGGCACCTCGCTATCCCCATGCTCCCCAATGATGTAGGCGTGCAGGCTACGCGGATCCACCCCAAACTTCTGGGCCAGCAGATACCGAAAACGCCCCGTATCCAGCACCGTCCCCGAGCCAATCACCCGAGCACTGGGCAGCCCCGACAGCTTCCACGCCACATAGGTCAGCACATCCACCGGATTCGCTACCATCAGCACGATCGCATTCGGGCAGTGGGCCACCACCTCAGGAGTCAACGACTGAAGAATTTTGACATTGCGCTGCACCAGAGCCAGCCGAGTTTCCCCCGGCTGCTGGGCTGCCCCAGCCGTAATTACCACGATGTCAGCTCCGGCCCCATCAGCCAGCGTCCCGGCGGTGATGGTCGTCGGCTCCACAAAGGACATTCCGTGTTGGAGGTCCATCACCTCGCCGTCGAGCTTGTCGCGATTGATATCCACAATCACCAGCTCATCAAACAGGTTTTTGATCACCATCGCATAGGCACAGGCCATGCCCACCTGTCCTGCCCCGACGATCACCCCCTTTAAAGGCCGCAGGGGATCAAGGTGCAGATCGGGAATCGGTTGATGCTGAAAGAGAGAATCATTCATCGGCCATGCGGGTTTGGCGCAACTGCTACGGGTAGGATAGCCGATGATCGGCGATCGCTTGGTCGCCTGCATTGCTTTGCCAAACCGACACGGTCAACCCGTTGCTCAACGCGGCACCCACACCGACACCGAACCCGCCGGACAGCCAAACTCGCCCCAGCCCTCGGCATTGGTGGTGACGGGCTCGGTGATGTGTTCAGTAATGTCCACATAGGTGCGGTTGGGCTGCCCGACCTCCATCCACTTGCTGCCCGCA
>JACYME010000117.1 GCA_015272155.1 Leptolyngbyaceae cyanobacterium T60_A2020_046 | reverse complement strand
CTGCGCACCGCCCCCTCCATGTAGCCGATGTAGGCATCCGTGTGTTCGCCTGCAAAAATCAGCCTGCCGTAGGGGCGACGGAAGGCTGGCCAAAACCGGGTGAGTTGGCCTGGCCCGTAGGCGGAGTATGATCCCCCAGCGTAGCGATCGCGCGGCCACACTACCGATACCGCCGTTTGCACCTGAGCCGCCGTGCCAGGGTAAATTTCATCGAGCTGGTCAAGTACGGTTTGGTGGCGATCGCGATCGTCCATCGCCATCAACTGCCGCCCATAAATACCCGACACATAGGCTGTGAGAATCCCCCCCTGCCCCGGTTGGTCGGCAGTGGCTTCGCTCACAAACCCAATGGGCAGGTCTGTAATCGTTAGGCCAGAGGTGTGGTGCTGGGTTTGCCACGTGCGCTGGCGAAACTGGCTGATGACCTTTACATGGGAGCCGTAGTTGAGTTCCGCGATCGCTGTTTGTAACTCGGGGCTGAGAGCAGGCTCAAAACGCACTGCCCGCAGCGGCGGCAACGGAGCCGCGACAATCGCATAGTCTGCCTCCACCGCCCCTTGAGCATGGCGCACCGTTACCCCCAATGCCGTTTGCACCACATCCGTCACCGGTGCATTCAAAATCACCGGAGTCTGGAGACGCCGGGCCAAAGCCTCTGGCAGTTGGTGATTTCCCCCATGAATGCGATACATCTCAATCCGATGGTCGGGGACTTGCCCATAGAGCGCAGCCTGCTGCATTAGGAAAAACAGCGATAGCCACTCAGGGTCGTCGTATTCGCCGCGCAGGTATTGCTCGGTGAGCACCCGGGCGAGGGGAGCCTGCCCCAGTTTGTCGATCCACCGAGACAGCACGACGGTGTCGAGTTCGGCTGCGCCAGGAGTGAGTTCAGGATGATCCAGATCGGTAATCGTCTGCGCTAGGTCTTCCAGCGTGGCCCAGAAGCGATCGTCATCTTGCCAGGTTTGCGCGCCAAAGGTTGCCTGTAGGTCGCGATCGCTGATCGGGAGTTTTTTCCCCTGGAGGTAATACACCCCCTCGGAAGGCACGCGGTTCACGGGTTGTAGCCGCAGCCCCATTGCGCGAATGTAGTGATGCATCTGGGTATGGACACGCAGGCTGTCGATATATTCCCCACCCCCTTCGGCATACTGGCCCTCAGCGAAGGGTTCGCGCAGGGTAAATATGCGCCCGCCAACGCGATCGCGGGCCTCCACCACCGTGACCCGCCAGCCACCCCGCTGAAGCTCATAGGCCGCCACCAGCCCCGCCAGTCCTGCACCGATTACCACCACATGGCCAGACTGGGCCGCACCAGCCACACCAGGGTGAGCAGTTGAGAGGAACGCCGTTGCACAGGTGCCCAGCAGCGATCGCAGCAGCCACCGTCGAGGAATCGTCATGGTCAATGAATTAAACCTGCGAAGGAATTATCGCTGTTTTTTGCCCGCGACACCGTATCGCAGTCGCCCGTCCAAAAGGGCGAACCTAGCATCTCAGCGATCGCCAGCCCTGAAAAGACTGGCCTGGACACCGCGGCCAGCGTGGTGATGCTGAACTGCAGAATGACTTGAAACGAAGGTTCATATCAAGTCTGTATTTTGCCATTACACTTGGCCCTCACCCCAACCCCGCTGTCACGATTGGGGAGAGAGGCGTTGAAGAGACAGGTTTTGTCATCCTGCTTCAGAGAATTGGTATCAATTCATTCAACGTCTGACTCATCCCCAAAGGCAGCGCCCCCGACAGCGTCAACGGGCGATCGGCTGGCGCGATTCAGAATGTGGTGGGGCTGCGTGCAGGCTAG
This sequence comes from Leptolyngbyaceae cyanobacterium T60_A2020_046, assembly GCA_015272155.1. GTDB lineage: Bacteria > Cyanobacteriota > Cyanobacteriia > Phormidesmidales > Phormidesmidaceae > JACYME01. Next base: position 3,595 of record JACYME010000117.1, on the reverse strand, counting down.
GCCCATGCCCTCACCACTCTTCTGGTTCTCCAAGTTTTCTATTTCTATGTAGAGAGACGGCGGCTTGTCCGCCCTCAACACCCAACAAAAAGCCCCCGGCCAAAGGCCAGGGGCGAGAAATCAGGGTGCATCTACCACACCACTTTTCTAAGCTGCGCCCCCCTATCCGGGTCATTTTGAAAAAACCCCTTCTCAACAGGAATGAGCCGCGCAAAACCAGCCGCCAGACACAAAAAGCCCCTGGCCAAAAGACCAGGGGCGAGAAATCAGGGTGCATCTACCACACCACTTTTCTAAAGCGCCCCAGCTATATCCGGAAGACTTAGGGCAAAATTCGGGACAAAGTTGTCCCATTTTCGCGATTAGGGCGACTCACCCGTCCGCAGGTAGTTGATTTGTTCTTGTAGCGACTGCGCCGAGAAGGTGTTGCCCGTTTCCTCATAAATTGCGAGAGCGGCCTCAAAGTCGGCAATGATGGCTTCGCGCAGGTCATCGGGAATGTCGTTAGGACCTTCAAAGACGCGCCCTTCAGCATCTGCTGCCACAAAGGCGCGTCCAAAGTTGGCATCTGCGCGACCCAAATAGGCTTCGGGATTCGTCGGTTCGAGTTCAATCGCTTCGGAATAGGCTGCGATCGCGCCCGCGTAGTCTCCCTCTTGAAGCGCCTGTTGTGCGGCATCGTAGCTCACCTCGTAGGGGGTCGCTGCCCGCACCACCAGATCGAAGTTACCGCCCTGCCCCGAGAACGATCGCGCCACGACCGTATATTCCCCATCAGTAGGCACCCGATAAATGATGCGCGAATTGAGGGTGCCGCCGTAGTCGTCATTGAAGGCCACCTCTTCGCTACCCGGGCCTAGCAGAGACAACACCGTGTCAAATTCGTCGCTCGACATCAGAATGGCCAGCACCTGTCCAGCTTCAGCCGTGACCGAATATTCCCGCTGGGCCGGAATAATGGTTCCCTGTTCTTCCAGAATGGCTTGAGCGTGCGCGGTTTCTGCCGACACCAGCACCCCTCCGGTCAACATCAGGGTGGCGGCCCACAGGCCGGTGGTTCGAGCAAGTATGTGCTTCATGACAAGGATCCTTTTTCAATCATCGATAGCGTATCGAAAAAACACCCGCTCTGGCGGTTTTCGTGCAAATCGGCCCAAAGATAAAGGGCGCGATCGCGGCAAGCCGTTTGCCCATCATCCTCTCACTCCAAGGCAAATCAGGCTAAAATTGATTGCCCCAATCCCAGCAGGTCGAGGTGAATTAAGAGGATTGAGATCTCCGACGGGGCGATCGCCTATCAGGTTCTTCTGACATGGACAGCCCCCCCAAAAACACACGGATTTTGCCCCCTCTATCTGTAAAAGTTGAGAACACGCGGGTTTGCTCGCCTGAGAGAGGAAAATTGCACGCTCCGTGCAAGTCAGTTTCCAAAAACTTGCGCCTTTAACTTGGGAAACGGATGCAACGCGCGATACCATGCCATGCCTGGCACTAGGGCTCATCATCCGATTCCGTCGAGCACTCTCTGAGGCAAGGTACAGCAAGAATCGTCCTTCAGTAACCTGCTCTGATGCAAGTTGACTGTGCAAAGTGAACAGTTCTGCCTCTAAGGGTGAAATATCCTAGAGTACTGTGCGGGTTTATCAAACTTCGCGATCGCAGTGCTCTACCATCGCCAGCGTGGTCGATTGACCACAAAGCGAGAATTTCCCAGCAATACCGTTGGGATTTTCCACCTGCCCAGTCACCAACCGAATGGGATTAGGCTACAGGGCGATCCTAAAGTACATGAAAGTTTGAACCCCTCAAACTTTCGCCCCACGGCAACTTACCGCTACACTTACCGCTACAGCGTATTTCCCCAAAGACATTTGCACAACACCAGGAGCCCCCTGGCTTTCGCCATCGAGCGTGGTTTACCCTCAGCGGGTTCTCTGTCAGCAGCCCCCTCTGCGCGATCTCAATTCCGCGATCTTCCTTCTTGACTTCAAAAGAGGGGTTGTTTTTTAGTCTTCTCGTTGCACGGCATGGATACCTCATTAATCGACATTCTTTGGGTGATTGTCTGCGCCAGTCTCGTGTTTTTAATGCAAGCCGGGTTTCTCTGCCTAGAGGCTGGGTCTACCCGCAGCAAAAACACCATTAATGTGGTCATCAAAAACATCGCTGACTTCGGCGTATCGGTACTCTGCTTTTGGCTATTTGGCTATGGCCTGATGTTTGGAGATACCCACCTCGGCTGGTTGGGCACCACCGCGATCGCGCCAGACGTGGGCCAAGGCGACGTTTGGACAATCGTCTTCTTTCTCTTTCAGGTCATGTTTTGCAGCACCGCCGTCACCATCGTGTCCGGTGCCGTCGCAGAACGGATGCGCTTCAGCAGCTACCTCATCGTGTGCGTGCTTGTCTCGGGTCTGATTTACCCCGTCTTTGGGCACTGGGGCTGGAATGGCATCGATCGCGGCCTCACCCTGGGCTGGCTCGGCAACCTTGGCTTCGTTGATTTTGCAGGTTCCACCATTGTCCATAGCATTGGCGGCTGGGTCGCCCTCGCCGGAGTTCTGCTCATTGGGCCACGCATTGGGCGCTTTTCTCACAAGCGCCGCCGCCCCCTGCTCGTCGGCTATGACCTGCCCCTCGCCTTTTTGGGCACACTGTTGCTCTGGCTCGGCTGGTTTGGCTTCAACGGTGGCAGCGTCCTCGCCCTAGACGATACCGTTCCCGGCATCATCAGCAACACAGTCTTAGCCGGGGCTGCGGGGCTCGTTACCCCCATCGTCATTTACGTTTTTCGCAAACGTCGCCTCCCCGTCAACACCGTCATGAACGGCTCCCTCGCGGGGCTCGTCGCCATCACCGCCAACTGCCACGTGGTTACGGCCCGCGAAGCCATCATCATCGGCATCATTGGCAGTTTGTTTATGCTGCAAACCGAGCGCTGGCTCGAACACCTGAAAATTGACGACGTTGTGGGAGCCATTCCCGTGCACCTGAGTGCAGGCATTTGGGGCACCCTGGCCGTCGCGCTATTTGGCGACCTTGACCTCATTGGCACCGGGCTCAGCCGTCCGGCTCAGCTTGGGGTGCAAATTCTGGGTATTGTGGTGGCTGGGCTTTGGGGCTTTGGGGTGACGTACCTCGTCCTTGGGTTCATCAACCATCGCTGGCCGTTGCGGGTCAGCCACAAGCACGAACATATTGGCCTGAATGTGTCAGAACACGGAGCCGTCAGCGATCTCGTAGATTTGTTTACCGTGATGGGCAAGCAGGAACGCTCTGGCGATCTGAGCCTGAGAGCCCCGGTCGAAAAATTCACCCCAGTCGGACAAATCGCTGCCCGCTACAACCGAGTGATTGGCGCGCTAGAGCAAGCCCTTGCCCGCACCGATGCCATTGTGGAAACGGCGATCGAGGCGATTTTGACCGTCACCCAGCATGACTTAGTGGTGCGATCGGCCAATCCAGCAGTACGCAAGCTATTTGGGGTCTCAGAGCAGCAGCTCATCGGCAAATCTCTCATTACCTTGGTGACGCTGCCAGATATTGCCCTGAAGGACGAGTTTCCACTCTTGCAAGCCTTGTTACGACAGGCCAG
>JACYME010000154.1 GCA_015272155.1 Leptolyngbyaceae cyanobacterium T60_A2020_046 | reverse complement strand
ATTTGCGATCGCGCAATCAAAACGGGGCAAAGCGCCTCACAGAACTGACCGGCATGGTGTTCTCGATCGCATCATTGTGTTCGCCAAGCTCCGAGCCTGTCAACATAAGGGTTGCCAGAGAAAGGCTTCAGGAATTTTTCAGGTTTACGAAGTCAAGCCGACTGTGCCCCTTTTTTGTGATGTTTCTTTGTTAAAACTCCGTCGGACTTGCGCACAAATTGCGCGTAATAGAGTTATCCAAAGGACAACGAAGCTGCGGGAACGGATTGCCTTAGCCTGGGGAAAACAGTGGGGATCTGTGGAAAAAAGCCCTGCAATGTGTGGAAAACCTGGCGATGATGGGAAAAAACTGGGATTCAGTGTTGAAGAAATGTAACGGGCCTGACCTGTAACATTCCTTCGCAAATTCTGGAGGAATGTCGAGCTTCGCGATCGCCGAGGGTTCTTTGGACGCCTAGCTCAGCACTAAATCAGCAAGGCCCAGATAGCGCATTCCCGTGGGGTGAATCTCAAAACGACAGGGCAGGATTTTTACCCCGGCCGCCTGAGCCTCGCGCAGTAATTGACCATAAACTGGATCTGCGTCGTCTCCCGGAGAGAAGCGATCGCAGTCACCCCGGTTAATGAAATACACCATCACCGCTTCTGCCTGGGGACGCAAATCCATCAGCTCTCGGAGATGTTTTTGGCCGCGCGTCGTGACCGTATCAGGAAATAGCGCCAGGCTTCCCTTTGCCCATGTTGTGTTTTTAACCTCGATGTAGATGTCGGGATGATCTGCTTGGGTTAGTAAAAAATCGATGCGACTTTTACCCTCATTCCCGTACTTCACTTCTGGGGTAATGGTGTCGTAGTGGCCTAACTCTGGGATCAGCCGGGCTGCGAGCACGGACTTCATCACTCGGTTGGGCAGTGCTGTGTTCGCGCCAACCCACTGTGGGCCATTGTCATTCACCTCCGACAATTCCCAGGTGTAGGCCAACTTTCGCTTAGGGCTGGGGTTATGAGACACCATCACCCGTCCACCGATGTGGCAAACGCCCGTCATCGGGCCAGTATTGGGGCAGTGGGCCGTGATAACTTCTCCAGAGTCCAGCTCGATGTCTGCAAAAAAGCGTTTGTAGCGTTTGAGTAGCGTACCCGGCTGCAAAGGGGGAAAGGGGTACATCCAATCGGTCACGGTACTGCTCCTGGGTGGCTAATCCTGGGTTATGGGAAATGTTTTTGGGGGGCTCAAGAATTTTGACGGATCAGCAACCCACAAAATTCACACCCCATCCTGCTTTAGGACTTCAGGCGGGGTGGACGGAGAAGAACCACCCACTTGATGATTATCGCGGGCTGGGGGCATTGTCCAGATCAGGCTGCTGAGGACGGAGGAGGTGCAGTCGGCGCACCCAGTTAGGCGGGGAATTGGGCTCTGCGGGGGGGGGCTGCGATCGCGTCCGCTCCGGTTTGCCGAGATAATGTTCAGGGTTTGGGAGGCTCGCCAACTAACCCTGCAACGGGGCTGATCTGGCGCGTCTCAGTCGCAAGCAAAGACGCCACGCGCCACCGGTGACCAGGACAGGATGAACGGCTCCTGCCTTTCCCTGCATTTCTATTCATTGAATCCATTCATGAGGCAGATTGACGCAATGACGACACGGTTACAATCTTTGGTTTTGAGAAGGACGGTGCTGACCGGGCTGGCGAGCCTCTGGGTCACGCTAGCGGTGGCGGCCTGTGGCGGCTCAACAGGGGAGCCACAGGCGGGCTCTGATGCCCCATCCGCTGCGCCACCCTCGGCAGTAGAGCCCCTACAGGTTGGGGCAATTCCTGATCAGGATCCTGAAAAGCTCCAGCGCACCTATTCGCAACTGGCGGACTATCTTTCTGCGGAGTTAGGAGTCCCGGTGGAATATCGCCCGGTGACTGACTATGCCGCAGTGGTGACGGCCTTTCGGGTGGGTGACTTGGATTTGGCGTGGTTTGGGGGGCTAACGGGGGTGCAGGCGCGGCTCCAGGTGGAAGGGGCGCAGGCGATCGCCCAGCGCGATATTGATGCCGAGTTTCACAGTGTGTTTATTGCCAACACGGCCAGTGGCATTGAGCCTTTTACGGAGGCGAGTGGGCTGCTGGCGCTGAAGGGGAAATCGTTTACCTTTGGCAGTGAGTCTTCGACTTCGGGGCGGTTGATGCCGCAGTATTTTCTGCAAGAAAGCGGCGTTGCGCTGAGCGATTTTCGTGGCGAGCCTGGGTTCTCTGGAAATCACGACGCCACCATCAAACTGGTGGAGGCGGGTACCTATGAGGTTGGGGTGCTGAATGAGCAAGTCTGGATGTCGCGTCTGGCAGAAGGAGCGATTGATACGACCAAGGTGCAGGTGGTTTGGCGGACGCCAGCCTATTTTGACTATCACTGGGTGATTCGCCCGGATGTGGAGGCGCGCTATGGTGAGGGATTTGTTGACCGGGTGCAGGCGGCGCTGTTGAAGCTGGATCCGGCGGTGCCAGAGCAGCAGGCCATTTTGGAGTTGTTTGGGGCGGGGTCTTTTATTGAGACGACAAACGCCAACTATGCTGACATTGAGACGATCGCGCGAGAGATTGGCAAAATTCAGTAGCGATCGCTGGTCACCTGATGCCGTCGTGGAATGACAGATCATGCAAACGACCCTGACGCTCGGAAGCATTGCGGCCCTGTTTAGCGCGATGGTGGTGCTGGCAGCGCTGCCGAGTGTGAGTGTGTTGGCGGTTTCCACGCGATCGGCCAGCGGCGGCTTTCTTCATGGGGCGCTGACGACGCTGGGGATCGTAGTAGGAGATGTGGTGTTTATCGTGCTCGCCCTGTGGGGGCTCGCAGTCTTGCGGGCAACCCTGGGCGATTTTTTTGTGGTGATTCCGTACCTTGGGGCGGTCTATCTGATGTTTTTAGGAATTGGGCTGTGGCGATCGCTGGCGACTGGAATGACCGATGAGAAACGCCGCCTAAAATCTCGCCTAGCTAGTTTTTTAGCTAGTTTTTTGACTGGGCTGTTCATCACCCTAGGGGATCAAAAGGCAGCGCTGTTTTACCTGGGCTTTTTTCCAGCATTTTTGGATGTGTCCCAGGTGTCTGTTGAGGATACGGCGATCATTGTGGCGATCGCGGTGGGCGCAGTGGGCGGGGTCAAGCTGGTCTATGCGGCCCTTGCCGATCGCGCCCGCACGGTGTTGAACCCCCAGCGACGGCGGGGCTTAAATCGGCTGGCAGGCGGGGTGATGATTGCGATCGCCGTCTTCTTGGTCGTCATGGCATGACGTTGGGGGAGGACGCGATCGCGGTCTGGGGGCGACGGGTTGCCCAGGGCTGCGCTTGCTCAAGCTGTGCGGCTAGGGCAAACACCTGAGTATCTGCCGCCGGACGACCCACCAGTTGCACCCCGATCGGCAGCCCCCGCTCATCAAACCCGGTAGGAATCGCGATCGCGGGCTGACCACTGGCGTTAAAGGGCGGGCAAGGGGCAATCCAATTCACAATATTTTCCAGCGTTTGGGCACAGCCCAGGCGCTTCCATTCCCCGATGCGAATGGTCGGATGCATGTAAACAGGCAGCAGTACAATGTCATAGGGGTTGAAGTGGGTCACAATATGCCGCGACACCTGTTGGAGCTGAGTCATGGCTCGCAGGTAAGCACCAACGCCAGTGCGCCAAGCCCGCCACGCCAGCCAGCGATTCATTTTTTCCAGCAAAAACCAGGGGATTTGGGGCTCCACCACAATAGACTGCCACGCGATGGTAAAAGGCTCGATCAGTGCTGAGAGATTCGGCGGGTCAATGGGTTCAACGCAGTGGCCGAGGGCTTCGAGCCGTTTGGCCGTATCGAGCACAGCTTGGGCACAGGTGGGATGCACCTCGCCAATGGGCGGCAGTTCTGACACCACGCCGATGCGAAGCGCTTGGGGCGATCGCTGGGTGGCTTCTAAAAAAGAATAGGGCGGATCATTCAGCCAGTACGGATCGCCAACGATGTAACCTGACATTACATCCAGCAGGGCAGCAGCGTCTGCCACTGTGCGCCCCAGCGGGCCATTGGTGGCCATGCCATTAAGGCGCTCGCCCACGGGGGCAAAGCTGACTCGGCCACGCGACGGTTTCATCCCCACCAGGCCACAGCAAAAGGCTGGCCCTCGAATTGAACCGCCGCCGTCAGACCCTTGGGCGATCGCGCAGAGCCCGGCGGCGAGGGCAGAGGCCGCGCCGCCGCTCGACCCACCTGGGGTATAGTCCGGGTTCCAAGGATTGCGGGCGGGTGGAAATCCGGGCGGCTCAGTGTAGGGAAATGAGCCGAGTTGGGAGGTCGCAGTTTTGCCCAGGATGACAAACCCTGCATCGCGAATGCTCGGAATGATACCGTCGTCCTTTTCGGCGATGCGATTGCGGGCAGCGGGAATGCCGTAGCTACAGGGTATTCCTGCGACGGGGTTCAAATCTTTGATGGAAATCGGCACTCCAAAGAAGGGGGGCAGGGTGTCTGGGTGAGTGGCCAAATATTCGGTTTTGGCCGTGGCGTCGGCGATCGCCTGCTCAGCGGCCACCGCGAAGTAGCTGCCCAAGGCGGGATTGAGGCGCTCAATGCGGGCCAGATAGACCTCTGTCACGTCTAGAGGAGACACTACACCGTCACGAATGAGTCGAGCTTGCGCTAGGGCGGGGGTAAACGCGAGATCAGTGGCATCCATGACCGCAAACGAGGGAGAGATAGGGAACGAGGGTAGCGTAACGTGCTGTACTCAGCACATCCGGGCTCAGCATAACGCACGCTTTCAGTGCCGCTCACCCATGACACTCGAAGGGGGGCACGTTTCTAGCATCAGTTCATCTAGTGTCGCTCATTTGGGGGGCGTCATGGGGGATGTTGCGGTGATGGATCAGGGTGGAGATCGCGCAACCGACGCGCGATCGCGTTAGATTGACTGACCGAAACGGAGAAAATTCTCTATAACAGAAGTGGACGAGCGCAGCGTGTTGCCAGTGCATACGATGACAGACCTGTCCGCTGATGAGTTTTCGCGCGAAGACGGCTCAATCCTCTATGCCTCGGAGGATGCCCAGGCAATTTTGCAAATTGCGATCGCCCGGCACACCGAGGAGGGTGAGCTGACGCGATCGCAGTTACTCGATATCGCGACGGAATTGGGGATCTCAGCGACCACCCTTGACGAAGCGGAGCAAGAATGGCGCATTCGCAAGGTCAAGAATGCCGATCAGTCTGCCTTTAACCAATTCCGAAAACAGCGGTTTCAAAGCCATTTGATTCGCTATCTCGTTGTCAATGTGTTCTTGATGGCGATTAACTATCTCGCAACGGGAGGATTTTCGTGGTCGCTGTACATTCTCCTCTTTTGGGGTGTCGCGATCGCGCTCCAGGCGTGGCAAACCTTTTATCCCAACGAGTACCGCTATAGTCAGGAGTTTGAAAAATGGCGACGGCG
>JACYME010000198.1 GCA_015272155.1 Leptolyngbyaceae cyanobacterium T60_A2020_046 | reverse complement strand
TCGGATAGGGGCGATCGCGCAACCGACTTACTCACCCCTGTTCGGTTGCCGTTATTGCGCTCTACGCTAAATGTCCGAATTCCCCAGGCACCAAAGTCAGTCAGCGCCAACTCTCGTTCAGTGTCTTGAGTCGTAACATCAAAAACAATTGCTTGGAAATCATCGCCATCATTGATGGTGCGATTGCCAACCCGGAGCCCAACATTAAAGTTGGATTTCCCCGGCCCAGCCATATTTAAACCACCACCAAATCCTCCTGCATTACCACTCTGATTAACTGCGGTAATAAAGTCATCGGGACGACCATCCGCTCCTTCAGAGGAAACTTCGGTGAAAATCAAATTCCCCCAAAAAGCTCGACTCACATCAAAATAAACTGCGGCAATGTCACCGAGCCCACTTGCTGTTTCAATCGTGGCACGGATGCCGCTGCCCCCAAAATCATCATCAAGGGTGATCTGGTAGCCAATATTTGGGCCGTCAGTCAAGCGAGTTTCAAGAACAAGCGTTGCGGCATTAGCAGTAGATGCAAGTGCTGTGGCAAGGAAGATGCTCGCGCCCCCTGACAACAGCACTGCCGAATATTTGGCAAACATTGTGTGAAGTCCTCTTGATTCATCCGACTAGTGAAAATACTGATTGTTGCCAGCATTTTTAGCCTGCTCCTTGGAGGATATCACCAACATCTCCGTGAGAGTGCGGATGACATGAGCGCGTTACAGAAAACTTCAATGTTATGTCTCGCGTCACAGAAAGTTGGACTTTCTAGGATGGCGGCGCCTAGGGTAGCGACGCATTCATTTGTCCACCCATCAATAGCGACAATCAAGTCAATTTCTCTGTGGGAATTTGCGAAGAATATTTAAGAAAATCTCAAGGTTAGCACTCAGCAGCACAGCTTCCTGCCCTTTATCCAGAAACAGCTCGGCTTTTTCGACGTGGACATCGACGCTCGCGAAATAGGAAGGGGACGACTCTGTGCTTGTGAGTCTGAGCGGGTGGCGAGGTGGTTTTTGTCGGGTTGTCCGACAGTTGTTCGGCGGCTTCGGCGATCGCCCGCGTTGAGCACATGGTCCATCTGATAGCATCGCGCCTGGGGAGATGCGGGCAGGGACTCAAGACGCTTCTGTGCGGACAAGCTGCGATCGCAGAGAGCAACAACCGTGCCCAGTGGGCTGCCATGACTGCGGGCAAAGCGCTCAATGGGGGCCCACATCTGGCAAGTCACAAACTCGTTACAATCCGCCACTTTTCGTTGTCGAAGAACATATCGTGAAAAATAAAGAAAATATTAGAAATCATTGAGTTTTTCGAGAGCTCTGGGATTATAAGTAATCATTAAATGGGATCACACCTTATAAAGATCCTAGATGATAAATTCGCGCGAAAAGCTTTTAGGGTGCTGCCTTCCACGGATGAGAAGGGGGTGCCCTAAAAATTTATTGCCCGAATGATTGCCCGAAATCGATTAGTGGCTGTTGGTCAGCGGATTCGACACCACGTACAGTCACTGAGTGTCGATAGGCAGGCATTCCTCTCGCTTAGTCCAGCGTCCCCGAAAACACCTTGCCTTGCGCATTGCCACAAATGCCACCCCATCGTCCTCACGAGTCTTTCTGACTGATAGGCTGGGCTGCGGGCTAGGCAGCGTCCTTGCTGGATTCTCACGCTTCGTTGTTACGCTGTGGGCGACGGTGCACTTGGACGGGGATGATGTCGAGTTCTCGATAGCCAGTTTGTGGGTCGGGCGATCGCTGAAAGCATAGCCCTGGCAGCACGCCGAGCACCAGTTCTGCCGTGGTATATACCAGGCACCCCGGCATGATGTGGCCGCCATAGGTTTGTCCTGCGGCATCCGCGATCGCACCGTGGAGATGAACGCCAACCTCAGAAAAAGTCCCCACTAGCGCCACAATTTCTAGGGGGCCTTCGATCTGATCTGCAACGGGCTGCGCCGCATAGCGTAACGTGGCGTGTTGCAAGCTGCCCACTGCGGTCAGCACGCACCCAGCCTGCACCTGGTGGTATTTGGCAAATGCCATAATCTCTGCTCTGAGATCTTCGCCGGGGTGAAGTCGTAGGGCATAGGGTAGGCAAGCAGTTGACGCCAGAGCAGTGCTCATCATAAGAAATCTTGAGAGAACGATAGAAAAATGGAGGAAACCAGAGTGCTTCAACCGTGTCAGGGGTTAGCTAAGCCGACGGATACCCCCATTTAAGTTATCTATTGCGCTCAAATCATAAACAACGGAACACAAAAAATATGACGCTGGGGACACTGGGAGTTCAAGCCATCTGGGGCTTTGGCTCGATTGTGGGAGTAGAGATGGTGCGCGATATCTATCACGTTGTTAGCCATCTTTGGGGGCCGCTCCAATGGCTGCACAATTGGCACCACCGCGCCTATAAGCGCGATTTTACGCTCGTGAGTCCGGTGCTGTATGCCAGGGCTCAGCTTTATAACGATGTGCCAGAGTCGTTGGTGATGATGGGGGTGATGGGCACGATCGCGCTCGCAACAGGGATTCCGGGGCTATGGCTCGGGGCTGTTTATAGTGCCGGATTTCTAGTCGCGGCGATCGGGCGATCTCAGGGCTGGCTGCTCAATACAGACATCACCCACGAACCCGGCCCCTTAACCGCTATCCCTAGCCGCTGGTTCGTGAACCGCAGTTACCATTGGAAGCACCACTTTGATAATGTGAATGCCAATTATGGGGGCTATTTCACCATTTTGGATCGAATTTTGGGAACTGCCCTTTCCCTCAAAAACAAGACCGTCGCGGTCACGGGAGCATCGGGCAGTATGGGGCAAGCCCTACTGCACGAACTGCGGCGGAACGGCTCAAAACCCGTAGCGCTGACCACGTCCCCAGATGCGACCTTTGCGGAGGGGGTGAAGGTGCTGGCCTGGCGACCGGGCCACGAAACTGAGCTTGCCGATGCCCTGCGCCGCGTGGATATTCTCATCATCAATCACGGCGTCAACGTCCATCGCGATCGCAGTGCCGCCGCGATCGCCACCTCCCTAGAGGTTAACGCCACCTCCGCCCTCGCACTGATGGATGCCTTTATGGCAGGCATCGATACCCCCACTGGACGCGCCACTAAGGAAATCTGGGTCAACACCTCAGAGGCCGAAGTTGGCCCCGCCTTTAGCCCACTATACGAGATTTCTAAGCGGCTGCTGGGTGACTTGGTGACCCTCAAGCGCCGGGGTGCGCCCTGCATCATTCGCAAAATCGTGTTGGGGCCGTTCAAAAGCAACCTCAACCCAGTTGGGGTGATGTCCGCGTCGTGGGTGGCGCGGCTTGTGGTGGCGCTGGCCAAGCGCGACGTTCGCAACATCATCGTCACCATCAATCCATTGACATACCTCACCTTTCCCCTCAAGGAAGCGACCCAGAGCCTCTACTTCCGTCTGTTTTCGGCGCGTTAGAGCACCCGCTTCCCTGACAGCTGTTCAACCTTCTAGACATGAGCCGTAGGGCTGGGCTCTCCCATTCCTCTTCCTCTCTCTTTTCTGCTACTACACACGTTCTGAAACCCTTGCGGTTGGAGGTTGCCCTTCTCCCCCCTTTCCCAAACTGTGAGAAGGGGGAGAGGAATTTACTGTTCTAGTTTTTAAGATGCGAGTACAAAGGTGATGGACTGCAAACCTGAGACGCAGCCGATGGGAAATGCCTGGATTCGGGAATTCAGTCTTCTTGATTTAATCGACAAAAAATGGGCAAGTATATGGATTTAATGGGCAAAAATGTCCGATTCCCAAACTAATGGGGACTTTCAACGCAAGGGCTTTAGCAGCTTTTCAGGTTTGCTCATCCCCAAGGATGCCATGGCAGAAGTCTCCCGCTCTTTCTGAAGGACGCACCCTGAACCGCGTAAATCCTGTACCCCTTGGCGGCATAGCCTGAGCACAGGCTGTCTTCAAGGGGAGGCAAGGCTCGGGGCAGAAATGCCGTTTCTGTGCGCCGGGAAAGTTGCCGGTGCCCCTGCCCGCGATCGCCCACCGTCCCTCACTTGCTAAAGAATTGCTGATCGATAGTCGATGGGCCCTACCTCCGCCCCTATCCTGGCAAGCAGATCATCCGTCATGGCCTAGGGCTCAGAAATTCGGCCACATCGTCTAGTTTTCGCTAGGCTGACCATGACGACATTAGGATCATCGGTTTGTGAGTCAAGACCCTAAAATCGTCCGGCTCAATATCCTCGACACCGACTACGCCAAAATGGCCGCTGGAGAACGCATCTCTGAAGAACGTCGGCAGCGGTTAGCCTGGGGTGAAACGGGTGCGATCGATCGCATCAGCAAGCAGATTGCCCGCTATCGCTACGACGACCTCGACCAAGAAGGGCGCGATGACTTGCTCTGCAGCATGGGCATGACTGCCGGACTGTTTACCCTTGCAGATATGGAAGAGATTAACGATCGCCTGCGTCAGACGGGCTCGTTTTATCTCACTGCAAGTGAGCGCCAACAAATCATGAACTGGCTCCGCGACGAGTTAGCCGTCGATCTAGAAACGAATCCTGAAGAAATCTGGTAACCGCCCAGTCCAGGCTAGATCTGAGGATTAACGGACGTTTACATCACCGTTTCATGAGGTGGATTTCGGTGGGGCGGATTGCCAGCCGAACGCGATCGCCATAACCAATCCCCATCAGCTTCGGCATCAGCAACTCCAGCACATCCGACCGTTCGCGGTGCATGGGCTTCGTTTCAGGATGGGGGTAGTAGAGCCAGCCGCTGTGGGTCGCATTGCCCCACCCGAGCCGACACCGCGCAAAAGAGAAGCTCTCTGGGCCGTGGAGATCTGTCCACGCCACCTGTTCTAGGGTGACTTCGGGCTCAACGAGCCGAAACTGTAGGGGCGCGGTCGCGACGTTGAGCGTACCCAAAAAGTAAGGTTGTAGGTCAAACCCGCGCGCTAGAAAATGGGGCAGTTGCATCGCCAGAGTGCCCTGAGGATAGGGCGTTGTATCGGATAGGCCAGAGGCTACGCGATAGCCCTGTACCACAGTTCCCACCAGAGGCTGCCACCCTGCGGTCATGCGTCTTTCAGGCCGTCTTTGCAGAGGGGCACCAGCGCACCCTGATGGGTGAGCCCCAGCAGCATGGATTCTCCTGGGGCGATCGCACGTCCCGTTAGGACACAGCGCTCGCTCTGTTCTGCCGTGGCGGGCATGGTGGCGCGAATGGCCCGCCGCTCAAGGGTGCCGACAGCTTCCCCGGTTTGTTGCTCTAGGTAGGCCCAGAGGATGTCTCGAATCAATGCCTGATACCCCCGATTACCCGCGATCGCCTTAAGCCGTTCTTTCAAGTCTTTTTCAAGGCGAATGCTAGTGACTTCCATTTCAGTGGTAGACATTGTGCGAGACAGGGTAGGCATTGGTGGGTGCACCTCCTAAAGGAATTGATCTGGATGTTCTTGACTCTGGATGATAAAGCAGTTTGGAACCGCTCCTTCAACGGGAAAGGGATGCGGGCACGGAGCCCGACAGGCTCAAGAGAAGGGCTAAAGCAATGAGGAACAGTGCATATCCACGCAAGGACTTGAACTGGACTGCTTTCAAAGTACCCTAA
>JACYME010000118.1 GCA_015272155.1 Leptolyngbyaceae cyanobacterium T60_A2020_046 | reverse complement strand
ATAAGTAGAATTACAGCTATTCCCATTCTGACTCGCCTAAATTAAACGAGTGTTTTTGAAAAGAATCCAAGAACTGTGGTTTAGTATGGAGGAAATTCACGGGGTCACGCTCCGTAAGTTCCACGTGGTGCCTGTTTTCGTGCCTGAGTCCACGAAATCCTGAAGGTCAGTCATTAGTTTTCCCAAGCGTTTGAACGGTTAGAGGTGCGTTCCGTTCCAGCCTAAAGTCGCAGCTTCAACTTGCAACCTTCCTATCGTTTTTCTCCAGTGCACGCGGTATGTACTCATCACCTTCAGCCGATAAGGCCCGTCCCTTTGTTACTTGGCAGCGCATCTTAGATTGGGCACAAGAGCATTACCGTTGCCGCACTTTTGTCAAAGATGAACGCATTCCGGCGCGGCCCGGTTTGCTGTATCTGGTACAGCGTGGCGCTGTGCGCCTCACAGGGAATGCCCAGGTCAACGCGGAGGATGTTGCCCCCGAAGAACCCACCACCACCCCCCTCATGGCCCAGGATGAAGAGGCTTTTTTGGGGTTTGTGGGTGCGGGTCAGCCCTTTGAAATTGTGGCGCAGTCGCCCTTTACGCTACAAAGTTTCGCCCATGTAGACCAAACCACGGTGATTTGGCTCTATTGGCATGATCTCGACCATTGGCCCCACTTCCGCCGCGAGGTGTTGGATGCGTTTCGTCATCAGCATCAACGCAAGCTGCTGTGGCTGAGTACGCTAGGCCAACGGCGCACCATTGATCGCCTGATTGGGTTTTTGACCCTGCTGATTGAGGAGTTTGGAGAACCCTGCGAAGAGGGCTACTACTTGCCTTGGCCGCTGACCCATGCCCAAATTGGGAGCGCGATCGGCTCTACCCGAGTAACCATTACGCGATTGATGGGCAAACTGCGCCAGCGAGGTATTATTCGCAGCTATGGCGATGGGCTCCTATGTTTGCCCGCAACGGGCGAGTTTGCCTTAGAGCAGCGAGAGGCATAGCGATCGCGGGTCGGCTCATCATCCTATTGGCACCTAGATGCTGCAACCTGAGAAATAACACCAATTCTGCACTCTGCCGCTAGACTTGGCTCTTACCCTAACTTCTCTTCCATGATTGGCAATAGTCCGGACACTTTTTTGGGCAAACGCTGAAACCCTTGATTCCTCGTTGACCAAGCTGCTGCGAAAGAGGCCTAAAACCCCCTTTCTACCGTTGGCCATCAAAAACTGTCCGGAGTGTTGGATTGGAAGAGAAGCTTTGAAAAGACAGGTTTTGTAGCCCTGCTTCAGAGAATTGGGAGAACCCTTCCTGCGTAGGGAGATGGGGGCGGTTGCTTCTCACGCTTTCTCGTTCTTGACGATGCCCACGCCAAAGGGTCGAGGGCGTATCCAGGGACAATTTTGGCATGATCCCCAGTCCATCATTGGGGCGATCGCAGCTTCCTGTAGAGCAGCCACGCAAATCGTTTGCGTTCAAGACAAGATGCATCGAAAACCAGAGGAAAATATCGAACCCGGTTTTTGTATGCCTCTGACGGGCAGGTAAAGTGGTAGTCTCTAAACAAATGCTGTGTTAAATCTTCTGCATAGACGAGAGGACTTGGGTAGATGAAACGATTGTTGTTGGGCCTGTTTGTGACACTGGGCATGCTAGCGAGCAGCCTCTTAGGTTGGAATGTCGCGCCAGCCTCAGCAGATACACTGCTGAGCCAAGTAGTCGTATCCCCGACATTGGCGGCAGAACTCCGCAATGCAGTGGATGACAAACTCAGTACTGAATACGGCTCGAAGCTCGATCTCAACAACGCCAACGTTCAAGCATTTGTGAAATTTCCTGGGCTGTACCCTACGATCGCCCGCAAGATTCTGCTGAATGCACCCTACGACAAGGTGGAGGACATTCTGGAAATCCCTGATCTGAGCGATCGCGAACTAGAAATCATCAAGAAGAATCTGCCAAACTTCACCGTCACCGAGCCGGATCCGGCATTGGTTGAAGGGGCGGATCGCTTCAACAATGGGGTTTATCGCTAGGGCGTTTTTCACTTGAATTGAATCCTTCGTGAATTGAAGACGTGTCGAGTTCCGTTGTGACTCGACACGTTTTTTATAGGCGTTTTCATGGGTATTTCTGGTTGCCCTGTGCTTCACCACGATGCTCCACACGGGTTCGGGTAAAGGTGTGGATGAGTACGCTGTGGCGGAATTCCCCCACGCTTTTGAAGGCGGCGAGTGAGGGCGGCGAACTTGAGCCAGAATCTGAATACCCCATACCCCAGCGATCGCGATAGTGAATCTCTTTACGCCTCATCCGGCTTGCGATCGCCATACAGTTGATCCAGGGCGTAATTTAAGGTGTCGGGCAAGCGTCGCAATACTCGCCGGGTTTGATGATCCACAGGAGCCAGCACAACGGTGCCCGCCACACAGGTTTCTGCGGTGTGGGCGTTCTGGATGTCGTATTGCCAGATGAGGCGCACGCCACGCCGGGGTTCGGGCCAGGCGCGAATCAGCGCCGTCATCCCTAGCCCAAGGGACTGCCGATAGCGTAGGGACAAGTCCACCACGGGGAGGTCTACCCCCGCTGCGACCCAATCGGCAAAGTTGATGCCGTGCGATCTCAAAAATTCCACCCGGGCTTCTTCCATCCAGGCCACGTAGGTGCCATGCCACACAATACCGGCATAGTCCGTATGGTGGGGATGAATCTGCACGGAGTATTCAAACACATTACTTAACGCGCGATCGCCACCCATAGCCACCTCAGTATTGCCCCAATTTTGACCGGGTGCTGCCATCGTCACCCCTGCTCAGCTTACGGTGTGCAGGTCGGTGAAAACACCCAAAGGGGGTAAAGATATCCAGCGATTGCCCACCTATTGCGTTACTACGAATTATGAAATCGCGTCAGACCGTGGGAAGTCCCATGTCTATCATGAACATGTCGCGTAAAGCCTACTGTGCAAGGCTTCTGAAGAATTTTGTCTGTCCTCAGACCGCGACGCGATCGCGCCATTTAGCACTATTTAAACGTCTTTTGGAACCGCCGTACGAGGCCATCATGATAGAAAAAATTCTTCTCGCAGACTCCGGAACCGGCAACACAGAAGCCATGATGAAGGTTCTGATGGAGATTCCCTTAATTCAAAGGGCTACGGTGACTGTGCTGCATGTTGTCCCTCCCCAGGTTTCTGCCGAGGGAATGACCGCCAAATGGGAAGCTGGGGGCCGTACCCTAGCAACGGCAATCAGTACCCTAAACCTCGATCCCAGCCACGTCACCGCCATGCTCCGCGAAGGTGACCCCAAGGACGTGGTGGTTAAGGTTGCTGATGAAATCAATGCAGACCTGATTGTGATGGGGTCCCGGGGGCTTCAGGGTCTCAAGGCGATTTTGGATAACTCCGTCAGTCAGTATGTATTCCAACTTTCGTCACGTCCCATGCTGCTCGTCAAAGACGATCTCTACAGCATCCGCCCCGTCAAACGTGCCCTCGTCGCCCTCGATAAGTCAGACTCTGCAAAGGAAGGGCTGAAGCTGGCGATCAACCTGCTGCGGGATGTGAGCGGCAGTGAGCTCGTGCTGGTGCATTCAGTGTCGAACCTGAAGGCCCGCCCCTTTGACGAAACGGAGCCTGATCCCAATCAAGATCCCGTTTTGGTGGCAGCGGCGAAGGAAGCTAAGCAGTATGGCATTGGGTACAAGCTCGTTGCGCCGGAGGGCAAGGCCGGTCGCCGGATTTGTCAACTGGCGGAGGACATGAACGTTGATTTGCTGATTTTGGGATCGCCTGATCGCCGTCCTTCGATCGCGAAGGGAATGCCCGATTTAGACCGCCTCTTGGGAGAATCTCTGTCCGATTATGTGCGCGTTTACGCCCCCTGCCCCGTATTGCTGACGCGCATGGCTGCCTAAACCTGAGATCGCGGCACGATGCCCCCTGGGCGCAACACTGAGGGGATTAGTGCTCCCCCTACAGATGGTTGTTCACCACAACAGGCAATGGGGCAGACGCGATCGCGGCCATGCCGCAGCAGGTTGCCAGAACCTTGCCTCAATGCGATCGCAGTAGGCGACTAAGTTTTCCCAGCCGCTGGCCTCTGCCGTCAGCGGCGAAGTTAGCGATGCTCGAAACAAGTTTGCCAAAAATCCATAGGCCGTGGCGTCAATGCTGGTCGGGGGATTGCCCATCAAAAACGGCTTGTCGCCCAAAAAGTCGCTGACTGCGCTGAGATCTTGTCGGCCAAAGTCATAGATTTCCGCTGGGCTGTGGCGGCCCATGCCCTGACCATAGAGGTTGCGGGCAAACTCGCGGCGTACCTGCCGGGCACTAAGACTCGCAACCCCAGCGGCAAATCTGCGAAAAAGACGCGGCGCACGGTTGGCCAGTTTTCTGCCTCAAACCAGCGGCCATAAAGCGCCACTCAGTAGAGATGCTCTTCAAAGAGGCGCTGAACAGCAAGGGCGATCGCCCGTTCAGCCCGGGAAAGATGCTGATCTAACGGATCACCGTAGGTTTGTTTCAGATAACCCAAGACCAGACTGGAGTCCGCAATCACGCGATCGCCGTCTTGAATGTAGGGCAGCTTCTTCTTCGGAGCCTTCCGCACACCCACACGCTGCGCCACCTGATAGGGCAGATGGCCATGCGCAGATAGGTTTCGACCTTGAGGCAAAAGGGACTGGGATTCTGAACACCGAGGCAAGGGTCAAAAAGATGCACACGCACACTCCATTGGGAGACAGACCAACGACGGGATGTCGTTGCATGACACAGTACTCGCTGCACGAACGCGCTAGGGCAGCCATTGGGAGCATTTCTTAAAGATACGCGTTTCCCCAAAGACCCGCCGAGACTGCGGGGATAGCCGTCAATCCCTAGCAGCACACCCGCAATCGTAGTTTCTGAATCTTAAACCAACAGATACTTAGCGCAGAAAACCGCTGACTACCCAGAACAGTGCCAGCGAAAAAGCAGCGGCAATGACTTGAACCACATCCACAGCACTTTCCCAAGGAAGCTGAACACCTTGGCTTGCGGCGAGTTGGCCAATAGTAATGCCCACTGCCAACCCAACCGTTAAGGCGATGAGCGTCAACAGCATCGATCGCCAAAATCGATATTCTTTACGGTTTAGGAAATAAATTGTGCAACCCACCCCAACCGCTAACGCCAAGGAAGGCAAAGCAAGGCCAATGCCCGCCAAGGCAACAAATATCACCCCTGGCCACACCAAATCTTCGCGAGAAGGGGTATCCACAAAATCCATCAACCATGAGGGACGAGCTGGGCGGGCCTTTGCCGGGGCGGGCGTCAGGGGCGCTTCAGCCGCTTCTTCAGCAAACCGAATGCGATCGGGCACCTTGATTTTGCCTTCCTGACGGAGCCGCAAGCGCTCCATCAAAATTGCATCGTAGGCAGCCTCAATGACTTCAGCCTGTTTGCGATCGCCCGCACAGCCTTCTAGCAGACGATTACGAGCCTCCTGGATATCTTCAAAGGAGGAGGATTCGGTTAACCCAAGTGTGTCGTAGGCGTTTTGATCGCTCATCGGCATCCCTTCGAGGGTCAGTGCTGGCCCAGCTAGACTACCATCTGTAATGTCCCATCCAGCCTTGGCGACAGCCTTTTCTTAACGATAGGGGACATAGGCTCTAGTTTAGCGACCTCAGCCCGCGATCGGAAAATTATTCTAAGGAT
>JACYME010000165.1 GCA_015272155.1 Leptolyngbyaceae cyanobacterium T60_A2020_046 | reverse complement strand
TATTAGCCCTGTTTTTTGCAATTAAGATTCCTCCATCCCAGTGCATTAGGTCATTACATGGATCGCACCATTCCTCAAAATGGTTAAACCCTCTTCAGAGCACGTTCCTGTTTCTTCTATCCGACTCAGCGTATTAACTACCCTGGCGATGATCGCCTTTGCCGGGAACTCCCTACTCAGTCGTGCCGCATTGGGTCACACCCACATCGATGCCGCCAGCTTTACTACAGTGCGCCTACTGGCGGGGGCACTGATGCTCTGGCTGGTGGTGCGGTTGCGGTCTTCCCCCCCAGTTAATCAGGGCAGTTGGTTGTCGGCTTTGGCCTTGTTTGTCTATGCGGTGGGCTTTTCCTTCGCCTATCTGAGCCTAGCGACGGCAACCGGGGCACTGCTGCTGTTTGGAGCCGTCCAAATGACGATGATTAGCTATGGCCTGGGGCAGGGAGAACGGTTACAAAAGAGGCAAATCGTTGGGCTGATGCTGTCCCTGTCTGGGCTGATTGGCCTGTTACTGCCGGGGCTCTCAGCCCCGCCTTTGGCCGGTGCGCTGCTGATGGTGACGGCTGGCGTAGCCTGGGGAATTTATTCTTTACGGGGTCGAGGGGTAGGCAATCCCATTCAGGTGAGTGCCGGAAACTTCCTGCGGGCGGTACCGCTGGCAGTAGTGGCAAGCCTGTTGATGCTGCCGAGCCTCTCCCTCGATTGGGTCGGCATAGGCTATGCCGTAGCCTCTGGAGCACTGGCCTCGGGACTGGGATATGCGCTGTGGTACAGCACCCTGCCTGCTCTACAGGCCACCCAAGCCGCGACCGTGCAGCTGAGTGTGCCGGTGATTGCGGCCCTGGGGGGCATCGTTTTTCTGGGAGAAGCCATCACTTGGCGATTAGCATTGGCGTCCATCGCCATTCTGGGGGGCATTGCCCTGATCATTCGAACCCAGGGCTCAGCGTCTAGCTATGGCTGATCGCACCTCCGCCAAACAGCAGCGGCCTTGGGGGTTATTCACCTCGCAGCCGCAGCGTTTAGCCTGAATATGGGCTGCGATCGCATCGGGAGCGTGGCGGTTGGCGGGGTCTTGCAGCATCTGTCGCCGCCAGCCAAAGCAGTAGCACACTGGCACATCGGGGCCAGGATCTTTGGCAAATACCGGCACTTTGAGTTGAGCAGTCTCAAAGGTCTGGGCATCTTCGCCAAAATACACCACCGGGCAGTCTGGGCTGGCGCAAAATCGATAGCGCTGGTGGGCGTTGAGCTGCGCTAGGGCGTCAGGCACCAGCAAGCTTTTGAGGGTAATCAGCGGCACAGGCTTGCCCTTCGCGCCATTGCGCGGGCACTGATCCGTAATCTGGGTCGAGTCTGCTCGGGTGGGATCGCAGCAATCATCCATGATCGGTCTCCTGAGAATAACGAAATTATTTTTGGCAGCAGCGGCGATGGCGGCGGTAGGCCACGATGGTCAGAGCGATGGCAATGCCCAACAGCGGCAGCAAAACCACATCGAGGTAGCCCACCCAGGCGGCCAGCCCTAGGGCGCTGAGCAAAATCACCAGCACCGGGGTAAAACAGCATAGCGCCACCAAAACGGTGCCCACTAGACTGGCAATCAACGTGTTTTTAGGGGTCATCGGGTTCCTGTTCGATAAAGCCGCAGATGGTGCCCTTGCAAAGGCTGTCTGGCAGAGGGGTGGACGTATCAGGCAACTGCGCCTCTAGATCGGTGTGATAGGTGGCAAGATCTTGTCGCAGGGCTTGCAGTTCTGCAATTTGTAGATCAAGTTGCTGAAGATGGTTGGCCACCATGGTTTTGAGCTGTTGACAGGGCGGCGTGCCCCCAGCGCGTAGGGCAATGAGTTGACCAATTTCTGTCAGCGATAGCCCCAACCGCTTGGCTTTTTGAATAAACCGCAGCCGCTCCACATCGCTTGTTTTGTAGAGACGATACTGAGCCGCGTTGCGCTGGGGAGATTGCAGCAGCCCCAGTCGCTCGTAATAGCGAATGGTATGGGCGGGAATACTCAGTTTTTTACTAAGTTGGCTGATCAACACAGTTTACTCCTAAGTTCTGCGATTCTTACGCTGGCGAGCCAGGTAAATATTCAGGCCACCAGCAACAATGAGCCCAACTAAGCCAGCGTAGGCAATCGCGGTATTGATAAACAAAAAAGCAAATAGCACCAAAGCACTAAGCAACCCTAAACCAAACGCCCAGGGCTGGCGGTGATGACGCATTCCGGCATACAGTCCGCCAAGCGTGATGACTAGAAAAATAGCTAAGAGCGGCAGCAAGATAGCGTCGTTAATCAAAAAGCTGAGCCCTATGGCTGCCAACAGCGAGAGCAGCGCCGGAAACCCTAAACAGCAGAGCGCCGCAAAAATAGAGCCACCGATGCCGACTTTATCGGCATGACGCTGCCAAAATCCAGATTTTGATGGAATGCTCACAATGCTTTTTCCTCCTCTACTCAGCACAGCAAGATAATTTGGCCGGGTCTTTGTAGCGAGAGATGGCAGCAATCTTGAGGGCTTCAGCCATCGTGGGGTAGACATGAATCAGGTCGATGAAGTCTTGAATCTTGGCATGAAACCGCATCGCCATCGCCGCCTCATGAATCACCTCGGCCGCACTGTGGCCGACCATTGAAACGCCCAAAACTTCGTTGGTCTCTGCATCGGCCACTATTTTGATCAGGCCCTTGGGATCGCGGATGGCTCCGGCACGGGGCACGAGTGTCATCGGTACGGTGCGACACCAGCAACGATGTCCAGCGGCTATCGCCTCCTGCTCTGTCATTCCGACGATGCCAATTTGCGGATCGGTGAAAATTGCCCGTGGAATCACCCGGTGATCCACCGCCCGTCGCGTTTCCCCTGAGAGCGCATTCAGGGCAACAATGCCGCCATCCTGGCTTCCGACCGGAGTCGCCATCTGGCTGTGTTGCTCGTAACCAATCACATCTCCTGCTGCAAAAATATGAGGCACATTGGTCTGTAAGTATTCGTTCACCTTTACTTGACCGCGATCGCCTAACGCAACGCCAACGCGATCAACACCAATAGTCTCTGTATTGGGACGACGCCCGGTTGCCACCAACAACTTTTCAGCCTGGAACGTCTGGAGAGCACCGTTGACCTGCACCTGAGCGACGACACCTTGACCTTCCGAACGAACGGACTGAATCGATGCCTCGGTAACGATATGTACCCCTTCTTCCTTCAAAATCGTACCAATGGCTTGCCCGACCTGGGGTTCATAGCCGTGGGCCAGCACCTGCCCACTGCGCTCTAAAATCGTGACCTTTGTGCCAAAACGATGAAACATTTGCCCCAGTTCCAGGGCGATATAGCCACCGCCAATGATTATGAGCGATTGGGGACAGGCAGTGAGCTCCATCGCTTCATGGTGAGTCAGCAAATCGCTAGTCAGATAGGGCACTGTGTCGAGTCCGTCTATGGCAGGGGTCACGGGACGAGTGCCCGTCGCAATCAAAATTGCCTCACCCGTCAGGTGCTGATCTCCAGCTCGTACCGTATGGGCATCGACCAACTCTGCGTGACCTTCAACAACAGAAATTTTACTTCCCAATAGACTGTCATATTTCTTCTTGCGATAGCTAGCGATGACCTCATCCTTTTGCTGAATCAGCGCGGTAAAGTCCAGGGTTATCGAAGCGGGTGTCAAGCCCGGATAGCGTGGATGCTGAGCGTCATACACAAGCTTGGCCGCTTCAATCAGGTTTTTGGAAGGCAGGCAACCCCGATTTACGCAGGTGCCCCCCAGCGCGCGCTCTTCAGTCATCACAGCAGTTTTGCCCAGTTCCTGCGCCCTCAGCGCCGCCGCAAACGCCGTCGAACCGGAACCTAAAATCACCAGATCAAAATGGGTTTGGTTGGTCACTTGATAAATAGTCCCTATGAAAATTTCGAGAGCAGATGTATGAAAAATTGGAGAAAACAGGATTCTCTGCTAGAAATAGCTATCTTTGTCCGACTCCGGCTGTCGCCAGGGCCTCGCGAGAGATGGGTTGCTGCTGACGGCAGCAGTCCACCAAGACACCATCGACCACCACAGCGGGCAGGCGATGGATGTTGTAGTCGTCTAGTTTTTGCCGAGCGGCGGGGGTGATCTGCTCAGTGCGCACATCCCAGATCTGAATCTGGCAGGCTGGGCAGCTCATTTGCTCCACCAGGGCCACGGCTTCAGCGCAGCGAGGGCAACCGGCCACAAAAATTTCAATTAGACGCAGAGTCATGTCATTACCTTGAAAGCTGAGTTCACTCTAAACGTTGAACCCAGCTTTAAGGTCAAGCCCTAACCCCCTAGCGGTATTCTGGGTTGGGGAAATCAAAGCTACAGCCTGCGACCCACTGCGATCGCTGGTTGCCGTGGGCCGGTATGCCCCCTGCATCCTTAAGCATGCGGGCCATGTGCAGCAAGTTCCAGGTCATAAACGTCGTGTTGCGGTTGGTGAAATCGTTCTGTGGCCCACCTGACTCGGGGTCTAGGTACGATGGGCCTGGCCCCGCCTCCCCCAGCCAGGCGGCATCGGCCTGGGGCGGAATCACATAGCCCAGGTGCTGGAGCGAGTAGAGAATATTCATGGCGCAGTGCTTGGCCCCGTCTTCGTTGCCAGTAACCAGACAGCCGCCCACCCGGCCATAGTAGGCGTACTGCCCAGCTTCGTTAAGCTCGGCTGAGGCAGCATAAAGACGCTCCACCACCTGGGTGCAGACCGACGATTTTGCCCCCAGCCAAATCGGGGTGGTGATCACCAAAATATCCGCTGCCATCACTTTTTGCAGAATTTGTGGCCAGTCATCCACCTCCCAACCGTGCTCGGTCATGTCGGGGTAAACCCCAAAGGCGAGGTCAAAATCGACCGGGCGCAGCACCTCTACCGCCACGCCGTTTTTCTCCATAATGGCTTTAGAAATATTGATTAGCCCTTCGGTGTGGGAAAGCTGCGGCGTGGGCTTGAGCGTGCAGTTGAGAAACAGGGCTTTCAGGTCAGAAAAATTCCAGCTGTGGGAGTCGCACTGCTCCAGCTGTTGATCATTGAGAGTCATGGATTTTATGGGGCCACTACAACAGAATTCTCTATGAGATTAGAGGCTAGAACTTAGGTTGAACTAGGTCGTAATAAAGTTTCATGAATTCACCGAAATTCTCAGCAAATCTTCCTTGTTTTCTCAGCTAATTTTAAGAGTATTTGCCCTATAGTCAAATGCCTTAACCTTCTGTGACAGGGCTTTCAGGCGATGCCTTTTTTACTTTTCTAGTTGACCAGATTGCAAAAGCATTGTTTTTGGCTGGCTTGTCAGCGCAACTATCGTTAGACTGAGTTGTCATTCGAAGCAAGAACTAAATTAACCCACCAATATCTATGGTTTCTGTCAACTCACGCATTTCTTTAGCGCTACTGCTGATGCGGCTGAGCATCTTTCTGGTATTTCTCATGTGGACGCTGGATAAGTTCTTTGTGCCAGATCACGCAGCGGCGGTGTTTGAGAATTTTTACTTTTTAGGGAGCTTGGGGCCAGCGGTGTTTTATGTGCTGGGTGCCCTAGAGCTGGTGCTAATTTTGGCCTTTGTGGTGGGCTACCGCAAAACTATTACCTACGGCCTAGTGCTGCTGCTCCATGTCATGTCTACCCTGTCGGCGTTCCCTCAGTATCTTGACCCGTTTAACAATTTGCTCTTCTTTGCCGCCTGGCCTATGCTGGCAGCCTGCTATGCTCTGTTTTCGTTGCGCGATCTCGACACCCGTTGGACTGTTGA
>JACYME010000126.1 GCA_015272155.1 Leptolyngbyaceae cyanobacterium T60_A2020_046 | reverse complement strand
CTGGAATCACGATAAGTCCTGAGACGCTTGGGTGAGCCACTCGGTCGCGGCGGTGCTGGGCAATGGCTGGGCAAACAGGAAACCTTGGCCGTATTCACAGCCCAGGGCTTGGAGCTGCTGCAACTGTTCTGGGGTTTCAATGCCCTCGGCGATCGCAGTAATCCCCAACTGATCGCTGAGCGCCACGATAGTCTCCACAATTTTGAGGTTGCGATCGCTCGTTGTCATCTGCCGCACAAAAGAACCATCGATTTTGAGCGTATCCACCGGCAGTTGATGCAAATAGCTGAGGGAAGAGTAGCCCGTGCCAAAATCATCAATACTGACGCGCACGCCCCAGGCTTTGAGCTGCGCCATGGGACGTTGAATGTCCGCAATGTATTGGATCAGCATACTTTCTGTGATTTCGAGGGTGAGGTAATGTCCCGTATCTGGCGTCAGAACCTGGAGCGCCCGACTCACCTGACCCGGCAGATCCGGATTGCCCAGATCGCGCGCCGAAAGATTCACGCTGATGGTGAAGGGCGGCAGATGGGGAAACTGCTGCTGCCACTGGGCTAGTTGATGGCACGCCGTTTGCAGCACCCACTCGCTGATTGCCAAAATCAGCCCCGTTTCTTCCGCAATGGGAATGAACTGAGTGGGCACAACCAAGCCACGGGTGGGATGGGGCCAGCGGATAAGTGCCTCAAATCCAGTCAGTTGAAGGGTTTTGAGCGACACAATGGGCTGATAGTAAACCCGGAGTTCTTGGCGGTCGATCGCGCGACGCAGGTCATTTTCAAGCTGGAGCCGCTGCACTACCTCGGTATGCATGGCGGAGTCAAAGAGTTCATAGCGATCGCGACCCCGAGCCTTGGCGCGATACATGGCAATGTCGGCATTGCGGAGCAGATCAGCGGCGCTGCTACAGTCTGCACACCCCGGCACAATGCCAATGCTGGTGGTGATGACGACCTCGCGATCGCCCAACACCAAGGGAGCTTGCAGCGCCGCCAAAATCCGCTGGGCCACCTTAATGGCCTCTGCCACACCCGTGATATCTTCCAGCAAAATCACAAACTCATCGCCCCCCAACCGGGCCGCCAGATCCGTCGTGCGAATCAGCGATCGCAGGGTGTGCGCCACACTCACCAAGACCTGATCGCCCGCCAAGTGGCCCAGGCTGTCGTTCACTACTTTGAAGCGATCGAGATCGAGGAACAGGACGGCAAACTGATGGTGTGGATCGCGTTTTTTGCGCTGAATGGCCAAATCGAGGCGATTGCTCAGCAGCGTGCGATTGGCTAAGCCCGTCAGCGAGTCATGGAGGGCATAGTAGGCCAGTTGGGCCTCGGCGCGGGCGCGTTGGGCTTCGCTGCGTTTGCGATCGGTCACATCGAGAATCAGCGTGTCCCAAATCACCTCACCGTTTTCGCCCGCTTCCGGCTGGCCCGCCGCCTCCAACCACTTCGTGACCCCCGAGGGCGTAATGATGCGCCAGGTGTGGTACCACGGCTGGAGGGTGCGCGCCGACTCCAGCACCGATGCCTGTACCTTCTCGAAATCCTCGGGGTGGGCCATCTCCCACAGGGGTCGGGCATCGGCCAGCACAGATTCCGCCGAGATTTCCCACAGCTTTTGGCACCCTGGGCTCATATACAGCACGGCATCAGTGCCATCGGGCCACAGCACATAGCGCAAGATTACCCCTGGTACGTTTGCGGCTATTTTACGAAACCGGGCTTCGCTGGTTTGCAGCGCGAGTTCGGCTTCTTTGCGAGCGCTAATATCCGTCAAAATGCCATCCCAGATAATGCTGCCATCGGCTTGGGGGCGCGGCAGGGCATGACCGAGAATCCATTTGCGATCGCCCTGGACGGTATCAATCCGAAACTCCAAAATCCACGGCTCTAGCGTGCGCGCCGACTCTTCCACTGACACCCACAGCAGCGCTAGATCCTCCGGCACCATCAAATCCAACAGACTGCGAACATCCGCCAGCGCTGCTGCTGCCGTCACCCCATACAGGTGCTCAACGCCATCACTGATAAACAGCAGCCGCACCTCGCCCGCCGCATCCCGCTGAAACTGATACACCGCCCCCGGAATCGCATTGGTCATGTGCCGCAGCTTGGCTTCACTGTCTTGCAGGGCCGCCTCAACCTGCTTCAGCGTGGTGACATCCAGCGAGGTGCCCACAATGCGAATGGTGCGCCCGGTGTCGTCTTTCACGGGCGAGAGCGTGGTGAACCACCACGTCGGCTGGTCGTGAAGGTACAACATCTCTTCGTAGTGGATGGCCTGCCCAGCATCAATGCATTCTTGGTAGCGCGCAGTGACGGCTGCGGCATTGGTGTCGGAGAACAAATCCTGGGGGGATGCCCCCTGGCAACCAGCATTTGAAATTCCCATTGCTTGCTCGTGCCAGGGGTTACAGCCCACGTAGCAAAAGCGGCCATCTTTCATCACATCAATGATGAAAATGCCTTGAGCCGCGTGGTCGTAGATGGTGCGGAGGAATTGCTCGCGATCGCGCAGATCCATCTCGGCCTGTTTGCGATCGCGAATATCATCCACCAAGACCAACAGCGCCTGGGGCTGCCCCTCCGCATTGCGCAGGGTGGTGCAGGTCACCGCCACCCAGATCAAGCCGCCATCTTTGTGGAGGTAACGTTTTTCGAGGGTGAAGGCGTCTTGTTGCCCGGTGACCACGCGCTGAAACTCTGCCCAACTGCGATCGCGATCCTCGGGCAGCGTCAGGTCTAGAAAATGGCGCTGCTGCAACTCCTCAACGCTGTAGCCCGTAATGTCGCAATACTTCGGGTTTGCGGCGGTAATATGGCCGCTGCTGTTCGTCAGCACAATGCCAATGCGGGCCTGTTCAAAGAGCGATCGAAACAGCAGTTCTCGCTCTTGGAGCGCCACTTCAACCTGTTGTTGAGCGGTGACATCTTTGGCAATGCCCCCCACCCATCGAATGTTTTGGGCCTCGTCGCGCAGTTGAAAGCTGCGATCGCGAATCCAGCGAATTTCGCCATCGGGCCGGTAAATCCGGTAGGTATAGTCCACCTCTTGGCCGTGGCGATCGCCCGCTTTAATCGTCTGCCAAATGTGATCGAGATCGTCGGGATGAATGAAATCGAAAAACGCCAGCGGATTGTCATAGAGCACCTGGCAAGGCCGACCCCAAATCCGCTCGAAGGCAGGGCTGACATAGATTTGCCGCCTCTCCACGGGGTCATAAATCCACAGCACTGCGCAACTGTTATCTGCAAAGAGTCGAAAGCGATGCTCACTTAAGCGCAACGCAGCCTCGGTGCGACGGCGATCGCGCACCTCTTGCTGGAGCGCGCGATTCCAGGCGAGGGTCACCAGCGCCGCCGTGGCCAAGGCCGCTCCTACCCCTAGGACGATGAGCCGATAGGCCAAATCGCGATCAATCATAAGACTGGGGCCATTGAGCCATCGATTGAGCGCTTGGGCATAAACCGAGCGATCGCTGGCCTTCATCGCCTTAAGCTGGCGATCGATCGCCACCAGCAGATCAGTATTTTTGCCCTTGGGCATCGCGAAATAAAGCTGGGCTGGATTAAACAACAGCGGCGTTTCCTTCACCCTTGCGTGTGCTGTGACGTGGAGCCCATAAAACCGATTGACAATGCCCGCCTCGGCCTCTCCCGCTGCAATCAGCCAAAAAACCTCCTCAAAGGTGCTGACGCCAATGATCTGCGGCGCAATGCCAAACTGCTGAGCCTCTTGGCGCAGTGCGGCCTCTTGCACACTGCCGCGCAGCACGGCGACACGGCGGTTATCTAAATCCAAAATCGACTCAAGCTCAATCGTGGGGTGAGCATAGACAATCGACCAGGAAAACAGCACAATTTCGGTGTTGAAGTCGAACTGTCGAGCGCGATCGTCGGAATAGGCCACATCCATCATCAAATCGAGGTCGCCCCGCGCCAGCGCCGCCAAACACACCTCCCAGCGGCAGGGCTGATACACAAGCTGCCAGCCTTCGCGGGCTGCAATCTCGTTCAAAACCTCGGGGAAAAAGCCCGCTGGGTTGCCGTTGTCGTCAATGAATACCTTGGGCGCATTCTGATAAATCCCCACCGTGACGCGGCGATCGGCATGGGCGATCGCGGGCATTCCCGCGATGAGCCCAATTGCGACCACTCCCCCAAGCCATAGCCACCGCCCTCCCATCGTCCTTCTGAGCAAAGCAGGAAGCGGTGATTGACGAATTGCGTAAAAGTCAGGCATATCCAGCCTTACTGTACAGCGCTAGCCCCAACACGATGCGGTCGCCTTACCCAAACCGGAACCGCCCGTTTTAATTTTTGCGAGTTTTTTGAGAAAAGGGTATCCCTCCCACCCCCCGACAGTGAGCATCCAATAGTAAGCGTGATAATGAGCGTGATGGAGAAAACCAGCCCTAGCCCTGCGCGATCGCTCCGTGACCCGCCCGCCCCAATGTCTGGTTTGCGGTACCGGGTGTTGCTCTAGCGCGAAACTCAAGTGCAATCGCAGGGTGGCGTCTGAATGACAGCCCCAATTTTCCTGCTCACGTTCAACTTGCCCTAGCGTTCCCGAGGAGGCCCGCAAGCACAGCCGCCGCGCTCAAAGCTCTAGCCGCGCGATCGCATGTAACTATACGTGTACATACCCGATTGCATATCATGCCGCCTAAGTAATTTCAGCCTATGCTTTTGAAAAATGTCGGGCACCCTAAATTGGGATTAAATTGACGTTGGCGGTTATTGAGGAAAGTAGGCCAGCATGAAGGACGCGAACGCGGGGGATCAAAAAACGCTGTTGCTCATTGACGATGACCCCAACCTGATCTTGTTAGTCAAAGACTATCTAGAGTTTCGGGGCTATCAGGTCACCACGGCAGAAAACGGTCGCGAAGCCCTCGAAGTCTTGACCCAAGGAACGCCAGACATGATTATCTGCGACGTGATGATGCCGGAGATGGATGGCTACGCCTTTGTCGAGCACGTCCGCAATAACCCCGAAACCGAGTGGATTCCCGTGTTGTTCCTATCCGCCAAGGGACAAAGCCAAGACCGCGTCAAGGGTTTAAACACGGGCGCAGATGTCTACATGGTGAAGCCCTTTGAACCGGAAGAATTAGTCGCCCAGGTTGAATCATCCCTGAAGCAGGCGTCCCGCCTCATTCGTCAGCAGAGCAAAGGCGGTGCTGCTGCGCCCACCATCAACGTGCCCTTTGATGTGGAACTGACCCCCACGGAGCTGAAGGTGGTGCAGTTTGTGGCCCGGGGTATGGCAAATCGCGAAATTGCCGAGGAACTTCAGGTGAGCCAGCGCACCATTGAAAGCCACGTCAGCAATATGCTGGGCAAAACGGGCCTCCACAACCGCACAGAACTGGCTCGCTGGGCGATCGAGAACAATAAGGCGTAGGGGGTGGCGACATTGGGAATTGGCGCGATCGCCCCAAAATCCTCCCCAAGAACGCCCACCCGTTTGATACACTATTGGTCTGATTTGCTGGTGTAGCTCAGTTGGTAGAGCAGCTGATTTGTAATCAGCCGGTCGCAAGTTCGAGTCTTGTCACCAGCTTTAAGCCAAACCCCCTGAAACGTAAAGGTTTCAGGGGAGTCTTTATGGCCCAAGAATAGCCCTAAGTAGCGTCCATGTACTGAATTCTGGCTGAGATCGGATCCCTTTCAGGGGGTTTGAGTGTAAACCGGGCGTAAATTAGGTGTGAAACCACCATAGAACCAATGCACTGTTGAGGCTTTCCCACACACTCTAAAACCTCGACAGGCAAGGCTTCTA
>JACYME010000031.1 GCA_015272155.1 Leptolyngbyaceae cyanobacterium T60_A2020_046 | reverse complement strand
ATATCTGCCACCTGACTCCCCGGATTTGAATCCGATTGAGCATCAATGGTTTGTGCGCAAGAACCGCATGCGAAATATGCGAAAACAGATTCAGTCTGGCCAACCTTTCCGGCAAGGCGTTGACCAGGCCTTCATTGACTGAACGGAGCTATCTGCGAATTGCTATATCAAGGCTTTCAGGCGGCGCAAAATACCTGCACATCGAGATTTATTTGTCAACCTGCGGAATGCCGGTTTTAAGCCCTTCTCCCTGGGGAGAAGGGTTTGGGATGTAGACGCTTTGCGGATTCCCGCAGGGTGGGTCATTCATCCTGGGAATCAGCAACGCCAGCAAATTTACGCCGAGCAGTACTGCTATCCGTCATCCCGCGCCTTGCCCCCCATCATCCCGCGTCCGTGGTGTTGCCTAGATCGCTCAGTTCCGTGGTTTCCCACTTGAGTATCGATGCATCCACCCCTTGTTCACGCTTGCGCTTTGAGTCGGCCTCAAACCACGCGATGATTTGCGCGGTGGTCAACGCCTCAACGGGGGTATCGAGGTCTTGGGCGATCGCCCGCAGCAGCTTTGCGGTGGAGAGGGTGAGGCGCGTCAAAAACTTCTCGGGAGAAGTCAGTAACGCTTTATCGACCTCGGCAGATTCTTCTGGGGTCAGAAATTGAATGGATTGATCCAGCATGGTTCGCGTGGGTAGCGTTCAGTTGAACGGGTGGGGCGCGGGACGTTGGGGCGACGGGGAACCGGAGAGTTTAGGGATCGCCCGCCGACAGATCAGCCCCCAGTGATCGCCGCCCTTTGCCGAGGGAACCCACCGCTGCACCCAGCAAATAGCCCGCCGTGCAGAGCAGCAGCCCATAGACATTGACACCTAAATCAACAGCATAGCGACCACTGCCCATGCTGACCCAAGCCGGGAACAGCGGCGTACTGAGGACGCTTTCCATCACCCGCAGGATGCCAAACCCTAGCCCCGGCCAAAAGGCCAGGTGAAAGCTTAGCCGCCCCGCCCCGGGCACAAAAGCCAGCAAGAAAATGGGTGCCAGCCCCATTACCATCGTGCCACTGATGGTGGTCGCCAGGATGATGGCGGGGCCAACTTGATCGCCGAAGTAAATGCTGAGGAGGGGCACATTACCCAGCAGCGCGATCGCCACAATCCACCAGCGCCCCAAGAACGCCTGGGTTTCCGTGGGGTTGCCCTTGCGGTTAAACCAGTCGCGCGCGCCCAGCTTCGCCACGCTTGAAAAGGTGGAGTCCAGCGTTGAGCCCGCGCTAGTGAGCATGATGGCGTTGAACACCAGCAGCATGGGCAGGCCAAACAGGGCCGGAACGCTCAGGGTCGGAATGCCCTCGACGCTATAGGCACGGGCATAGAGCCCCACCGCGCTAAAGAGGAAGATAAAGCCGCCGCTAATCACCCCAGCCCAAATGAACCCTTTGAGCATGACCTTTGGGGAGGTGATGAAGGCGCGATCGGTCATCACCGGATCGTGGAAGGGATAGCTCAAAACCTGCACCAACGCCAGGCCACAGAAAGTCAGGCCCGCCGCGCGGGTGTCAGAATCAACCACCGGCCAGCCCTGATCCACCAATCCCGGCCCCAGCACCGCCAAAATAACCACGAGCAACACCGCTGCCAGCAGCATTTGTGCGCCATCGGTCAGCAGGCTGCTGCGCAACCCCCCGAGCAGGGTGTAATACACGGTGAATACGGTCACTACGATCGCGGCGATCCAATAGCCACCGCTGCCCTCGGGGCCAAAGTATAGCGAAAAGACCTTGGTGTTTGACCACACTTCGTTAATCAGGCGAATGGCGATCACGAGGCAAAACAAGCGGGTACACAGCAGCCCATACTTACTGACCAAAAATTCAGAGATGGATCGATAGCCGCCCCGGGTGCGCAAAAAATACAGCGCGATCGCAGCGGTCACAAAGCTGAGGTAGTAAAACGAATAGCCCAGCCCGCCCCAAATGCCAAAGGCATTACCCAGGCTGGCGGCATTGTCGATGGATTTGGCAAAAATCCAGGAAATGGCAGCACTGGCAACCAGCAGCCATAGACCAGGGGCTTTGCCGCTCTGGGATTGACCATCAAAAAACTCAAGGGCGGCGACTTTTTGCGGCGTTGTCTTTTGCACAACGCGGTAGATAAACCAGCCATAGCCCGCCAAAAGGGCCCAGGTTAACGTCGTTGTTAGCATTGATTTCTCTCAGTAGGACACGTAAGGGTAAGGGAATTGAGTGACCAGCGTCGCGCGATCGCCGTCGCGATTTAACGGGCGATCGCCAATCCAAGGCGGGGCCGCACCACCTTCTCGGTCGGCGGCAAAATTTCGGCGCAGGTTGTCCAAACACCGCTGCGCAGAGAATCCTGACATTCCGGCGGCAGGCCCACCGCCGCCATTTGCTCAGCCACAGCTTCCACGTCGTAGCCCAGCGGCACTAACACAGGCGAAACCGCGCGATCGCCCGTCCCTAGCTCCAGACGCCCGTAGTACACATGGGGCGAGCCCTCATGGGCCGGACGCCCGAGCACTCCAACGTTGAACCAAAAGCCTCCATCCACCTGACGCACCCAGGGAATGCCCGTATGGGTAGCGCAAATGCCCACCACGTCATAGCGGGCGAGGCGGTCTTCAATCCAGCGATCGCCCGTCGTCGATTCCCAGACAAAGTCATTCACAACCTCGGGGCTGCCATGACACAACAACACCGCGCGATCGCGCCACACCAGCCGAATCAACGGCGGCAGCGTGCGCAACCACGCCCGATGGGTCGCCGCCGTATGGGCAAAGGTATAGTCGTAGCTGATTTGGGCAAAGCGCTGATCCTGCGGGTCGGTATAGCCACAGCCACAGTCGCGTTCCCCATGCCCAATGGCGTAGTCATAATTCCCTTGGAGACACTGCACCTGGGCCGATCGCAATTGCTCCAATGTCCAATTCGGATGAGGGCCAAAACCCCCAATATCTCCCAAGCAAAAGCGATGGGAAATCGTCGCCGTCTCCGCCAAGAAAGCCGCCACCGCGCCGAAGTTACTGTAAGGGCCGCCACAAAGCGCGATCGCCCGACAATCATCCGGCACCTGCACCGTCTGCATTTCCTTCGTCATTGCATCTCTCACATCACCCAAAAGACACCCCTTTCAGCACTTTTCAAGAACTATGCCAGACGATGCTGAGTTTTCTCTAA
This sequence comes from Leptolyngbyaceae cyanobacterium T60_A2020_046, assembly GCA_015272155.1. GTDB lineage: Bacteria > Cyanobacteriota > Cyanobacteriia > Phormidesmidales > Phormidesmidaceae > JACYME01. Next base: position 2,649 of record JACYME010000031.1, on the reverse strand, counting down.
GAATTCACAAAAGATTCCCAAGTTAAGATGTGCGCCAGTCGCGTTGGCCTATCCCTGACCCGATGCGCAAAAAAAAGGGCGCACATCGTGCGCCCTTCCCAGACGATATTGAATGCAAAGACTCAGCAGCTTACTTGTTTGGCTGGGGAGTCATGCGCAAGTAGGGCTTGATTTCGTTGACGCCCTTCGGAAACTTTTGCTTCGCTTCTTCGGTGGGAATGGCGGGCGAAACCACAACATCTTCGCCATCTTGCCAGTTCACGGGGGTCGCAACACTGTAATTGTCCGTCAGTTGCAGCGAATCCAGCACCCGCAAGATTTCCTTGAAGTTGCGGCCCGTGCTGGGGGGATAGGTAATGGTGAGGCGTAGTTTTTTGTTGGGGTCGATAATAAAAACGGTGCGCACCGTAACCTTTGCATTGGCATTGGGGTGAATCATGCCATACAGGTTAGACACGCTCTTGTCTTCGTCCGCAATGATGGGATAGTTGACGGTCGTGCCCTGAGTTTCGTTGATATCGCTAATCCAACCCTGATGAGACTCTGCACTATCAACGCTCAGGGCAATCACCTTGGCATTGCGCTGCGCAAACTCATCCTTAAGCTTTGCCACCTCACCCAGTTCAGTGGTGCAAACGGGAGTGTAGTCGGCAGGGTGGGAAAAGAAAACGACCCAGCTATCGCCAGCCCAGTCATAAAAGTTGATTTCGCCCTCAGAGGACTGCTGGGTAAAGTTTGGGACGGTGTCACCAAGTTGAAGCGTCATAACAAGCTCTCTCTGTGAATCTGATGGATAACTCTACAAACCGTGGCGCGGGCAATGTCGATCGCCGGCAAACTCGCCACGATTGCTATCTTGCCATAAACCCCGGTATTCCGGTCGGACTTTAGAGGATTATTTTAAAGTTTGTGTAAAACGCTGTAATGCGCGATCGCGCAAAACCATACTCGCGATCGCGCGATCGCTGACCTTATCAGCGATTCAGTCGCTTACGCTCACGGGCACCCTGCGTGATCGCCCAGAGGGATCCCTCTCCCCAGCGACAGCCCAAATCTCCTCCAATCTCCTCCCAAAATAGACCGCTTCATTTTTCACCGCACCTTTCGCCCAGCACCATGACCCGATGCCCACGCAAGGCATCCGCCCACACCATAAAGTGGGCCATCATGGCAATTTAAATCAAAAAATGTTGATTAAATGGAAATGGCGATCGCAAATAAACCGTTTTTAAGAGAGCGCGGAAAATCTGAAAAGATGTCAACTTCATCAATGCGGATTTCCCAAAAAGATGAGCTTGGCGACGACTGAAACAGCGATAGAAGGTTGCAATGAATCTGCGACGCGATCGCAGCTTCTTTCTACAGGGGCAAAAAATCATCAGTGTATGCACTGAAAAACATCCGGGATCAAATTGTTAAAAAATAGTAAGCTCACCTCCGTATGCCTACGGAATTCCGGGATTTCACGGGTGGAAAGCATCGCCCTTTTGAGCATCTTGAAGCCCTGAGTTCTTTTTCCTGCAAGGCTTTTAGGGTTACTGAAACAAAATGATACACTCCTGTCTGCGCATCTCCACTGAAGACGTCGTTATGAAGCCCGTGTGAAGGTAGCTTCAGAAAATTGAGCAGTGGTTCTTCCATTTGTCATGACTCAATTGTCTGTGTTGCAGTTTTGAGTAATTAACTGCTTCTTTCGTAAGGGTCAATTTGGTATACGCAGTCTACAGGCCAAAAAACGAGTGCAAATACCGAATTTGGACGTATGCAGGGTTCAGAAAGACATCCACCATCGCGCTGATCGCGATCGCAATTTCTTGCACCAGTCTTGAAACAAATCGCACTTGCAAGCGTCAATTTGCCCAGATTCAGGGGATTTAAATCATGCAATATGTTTCGACAGCTTTGGCTGCAACCGCAGCCTTCTTTGTCGCGCCTGCGCTGCCGATCCATGCAGCAACCTTCAGCAGTGTCGGGGGCAGTGTCACCTTTTCGCCCTCAGACTCCGAGGCCGAACTCATCCGCCGAGGCGTCACCTCCATCCAGTTTGGCGACACCTCCATCTACATCGGCACAGTCCAAGCCAGTGCCAACAACCAGAACCCCATCGTTACCAGCTTCACCAATGGCTTGCGCGACTGGGTTCGCACCGATTATGAAACCACCGGGGCAGACGGCACCGGACGCGGGCTGTTGTCGGATGGCGCGGGGCGACTCTACGCCGTGTTTACCGCAGACGGCACCCAAGGAGCCCCCAGCCAAGATTACCGACGCTTCACAAGCAGCGGGTGGCTGCCCACCTATGGGCCTGGCGGCGGCCCAACGGTGAGTGTTCTGATGCGTCTCGACCCCACGACAGGGGCCGGAATCCCTGGTGCGGGGACGTTCATTCGCTCCACGCGCGCATCAGATGGGCAAACCAACTCAATGCAGCCAAAGGGGCTCGACTTCTTTGGCGACCAGGTGGTTTTCTTTGGCAATTCGTTCTTTTCGCCCTTGGGCACCGATCGCCAACTACTGACTCAGACAACGCCCGGCGGCAGCCCCTTTCCCTATCGGGCGCTGTTTAATGCAAATTTGACAGAAGCCCTGCGAGCTGAGGCGATCGGCTGGAATGGCGTCACCGCCTTTGAACCGTTGAATGGGGATGTT
>JACYME010000074.1 GCA_015272155.1 Leptolyngbyaceae cyanobacterium T60_A2020_046 | reverse complement strand
ACGTTGCCACACCTTCAACTCCGGCAAAAATCCCTGGGCAGAAAACTGAGCCATAACCCATTCCTCCTAATCGTGGGGCATCATGCTGCAAATGATGCGAACTGCAACAAGATCACGCCCAAAAATACAGCGTTATGCGGGCTAGGATGCCCCGATAGCGCGCCTCAGTTCCCTGTATTTCTTCGGAATCCATGATCGACTTTATTGGGACGCCGCGATCGCTCCCCACGCCAACCCAGCTCAGCAATCATGCATAAACTCCAGAAGAAAACCAGAAACGCAACACAACTTAACAAAAATATTTTTTAAGTTATTGAACCTCATTTTTGCAGCCTGTATGCCACCTCTAAAAAGATCAGTTTTCTTCGGAAGAAAGTAAAATTTAGCTCACAAAAATCTTCAGAAGGCTACCGAGATCATCGCAAAAGTTAATGTTTAATTCCCATCCAAAGTTGCGGATTTCAAGCGAGATCTGAGTAATATCAACTAGCGCAGTATCTTTCGCCACATCAGCGATCGCTGCGTATTCACACCACTCGGCATTCCTACCGATCTCCCTTGACTTTTCAGGCATCGAAGAGATTCGCCGCTTGCCCACGTCACCCTATCGCCATTGACGTGAGAAAAAATGCTGCGCTAGGAACACCGAGTAACTCAACTCAACCTAGGAGAACCTCATGGTTTTTGAGAAGCAAACACGTGTCGAAAATTCCAGCATTAGCAATGAAAACTTTAGCTTCAGTAGCAGCAGAGGAGCCGATACCCTCATTCTTGAGCTCGTTTCAAATAGCACCATCAGTAGTAACAATATCTCGGTTAATGCAGGCGGCGGGAGTGATGTCATTTCCCTAGCACTCCGTGTAGAGGATGGAATTGAGAATAATTCTTTTGATGTCCTCGGAGGTGGGGGAAATGACATCATTGACATTTCATTAGCGAGCTCAAGCTCAATCTCCACAAACACCATTATCGTAGACGGAGGCAGCGGAAACGATACAATTTCGATTCTCTTCGCGTCAGAATCGTACGTTAACAGCAATAACATTAGCATTGCCGGAGGGTCAGGCAACGATATTGTATTCGTCAAACTCGCATCACCCTACAGCCAAGTGTCTTCTAATACTGTCTCCGTCGATGGAGGAGATGGAAATGATTTCATCAGCATTGATCTGAGCGGAGAAGATGGTGTCACCAGCAACACCATAGACGTTCTTGGCGGGCTAGGGAATGACACAATCATCGTGCAATTAATTAGTAGCACTGAGAGCGTAGGGAGCAACACCGTCAGCATTGACGGTGGCGCTGGCAGCGACACCATCGTCCTGAGCCTATTGGCCGCAGAAGGCAGTGATGTTTACGATAACGTCCTAAACATCACGGGTGGTGGTGGCAATGATCTGATTAGTGTGACAATGCGTGGAACAAGCACAAGCAACGTCACCAATAACACGCTCAACATTCGCGGCGGCGCAGGCAGAGACACCATTGAATTAGATGTTCAGGGGGTTTTCACTGGCACCAGCGCCAACGAAATCAATTTGCTTTACAACAGCAAATCAGAATTTGGAGACACCATTCGCGGCGTCACAAATGATATGCTGCCAGGGTTTAATATCCAGTTTGATGCGAGCACGTTCAAAGGTGAAACACTTAGTGGAGCCTTGGATACTGCAAGTTTTGTCATCGGCAGCAAGGCACTTGATCGAGATGATTTCTGGATCTATGACGATTCCAGTGGCAAGCTTTTCTATGATGCCAATGGCAGTCGGAAAGGCGGACGTTCCTTAGTTGCGACACTGGTTGGCGCACCAGGGCTCACTGCCGAAAATATTTCCTTTACTTAGCCACAAAGTACAAAGATAGTTAGCATCAAGTCCCATGATGGAGATGAGACTTGATGCCCAAGCCAATCTTCAGGCTTGCGTAAACCTCTGTCACGTAAGCCTGAAGATTTTTAGCAGAAAGTCATCTCGATCACGTCCTGACTTTTACGCTAATCCCTAAAAAGGTTAACCCGTTTCGAGTTCACGACCTTATCCCAAGCTTTTTCGCCCCATGTCAACGCCTCAGCCTCCATTAAACCTAGATCCTCGCCTACATCATGTGACTCGACTCATTGCCGCAGAGCGACTTGATGAGGCTGAGGAAATTTGCACGCAACTTGAAAAAGACAGCGCCGATGATCCAGTTTTGCTCCATGCTCAGGGGCTCATCGATTACATGCGTCGTCGCTATGATCAGGCGATCGCGCGTTTTCAGGCCGCCAGCAAAACCCTGAGCGACAATCCAAATCTTTACGGGAATTTGGGAGAAGCCTTGCGGCGTAAAGGAGACCTTGAGGCCGCGATTCAAGCCTTTCAAAATGCGCTGCTCCTGGATCCCTATTTTCCCAAGGCGCACCTCGGCCTCGCAAATATCTTGGCCGAGCAAGAACGCCATACCCTAGCGAGAAATCGATTTCAGTTTTTGATCAAGCTGCATCCTAATTTTGCCCCGGCCTATCACTATCTTGGGGTAATGTTGACCGCAGTCGAACAAGCCAAGGAAGCCATTCCTCTCCTGCGAAAAGCGATCGCGCTACAACCCGGCTACTACGAGGCTCGGTTTAGTCTTGCCAATGCACTCGAACAAGTTGGTCAAACCCAGGAAGCCTGCCAAATTTACCAGGAACTCCTCCGCGAAAAGCCTGAAGATGCGGCAGTTCATAACAACTACGCAAACTTGATGCGGAGCCTTGGGTTCATTGAAGATGCCGAGGCCCACCTGCGGGAAGCGGCAAAACACGATCCGCGTCACGTATCGGCCTATTTCAATCGCTCGGCCAAAAGTCTGGCAAAGGACATCAGCCCCGAAACTGCTCGAGAACTTGAAGCGCTTTTTGAAGATCCAAACCTGCGCGAGGGCGATCGCATTTCCCTGCACTTCACCTTAGCCAAATATTACGAATGCCAGAAAAACTACGAAAAAGCATTCCATCATTATCAAACAGGGAATGACATTGACCATCGTGTCGCACCCTACAACCCAGACAATCAAGAAAAGTTAGTTGAGGTTTTCCAGTCCTTTTTTACTCAGGATTTCTTCGCCTCACGTCCCCACATGGGCTGTGAGTCCGATCTCCCCGTTTTCATCTTTGGGATGCCTCGATCTGGCACAACCCTAGTTGAGCAAATCCTATCCAGCCATCCACAGGTTTTTGGCGCTGGGGAACTGAAGTTTCTGGCACAAACTTTACAAGTCACCGCACAAACACTCCAACAGCATGGCGGATATCCTGCATGCCTGACCTACCTTGACCCAGTGCAGTCTTGCCTGTTAGGTGAGCGATATCTTGAGGAAATTCGTACCCTTGCAGAGCGTGACTACACCCCAAGGGAAAATCAATCCCTGCTCAGAATTACCGATAAAATGCCGGGCAACTTTTTGTCCCTCGGGCTTGTGGCGTTGCTCATGCCCAAAGCAAAATTGATTCACTGTCGGCGCGACCCAATGGATAGCTGCCTATCTTGCTATACTCAACGCTTTACCCAGGTGATTAGCTACACTCGAAAGCTAGAAGATTTGGGTCACTATTATCGACATTACGAAGAACTCATGGCCCATTGGCACAAGGTTTTACCCATGCCAATCTTGGATGTTCAGTATGAAGAAACCGTGCAAGATCCTGAAGCGATGAGTCGAAAAATCATCGAGTTCGTCGGGCTAGAGTGGCATGAGGACTGTTTGAACTTCCATCAAAATCAGCGCAAGGTCAAAACAGCTAGTGTTGAGCAAGTCCGCGAGCCAATTTATACCTCTTCGGTTGGAAAATGGCGACGCTATGAAGCATTTTTAGCGCCCCTCGCGCAGGCACTAGGCCCCTATGCCACCTCATTTCAACGCCCCGCAGAGATCGCGCCGTAGGCTCACGGGCTCAAGGCGGCTCTGCCATGTTTCGCTAGAGCAGCAAACGGCGTTCCGTCGGGATGCCTCACGCCCGAATTTGCACAGGCATAACGAGGTATATCATTTGCAGCTCACCGAGGGGAATTAGCACCGACGGGCTCGTCGCACTATTGCACTGCATTTGCACCTCATTTGTGCCGAGGGCTTTGAGACCATCCAGCAAGTAGCGGACGTTGAACGCGATATCTAACGCTTCGCCCGTGATTTGTGCGGGCAGCACCTCGCGACCGCGACCCACTTCCTGCGCCTCAACGGAGAGCGCTAGGGATTGCTGCGTGTCATCCAGGGAGATTTTGACCAGATTGTTCCTTTGATCGGCAAGGACGGCAATGCGTTCGAGGGCACTGGTAAACTGCTTGCGATCGACGGTCACCTGGCGCTCAAACTGCTGCGGAATCAGTTGGGGATAGTTGGGATATTGGCCTTCTAGCAGCCGTGTGGTGAGTTTTTGATGGCCAATCTCGAAAATAACTTGGGTGCGATCAAGGCGGAGAGAAATCGGATCGCTTGAGGCATAGCCCTGGAGCATTTTTTCGAGTTCACGCATGGCCTTGGCCGGCACGGTCACATCAATGACAAGGGGCTGATCGGCGATCGCGCCCTCCTCCTGAGCCGACTCATCACTGGTTTTCACCACCGCCAGCCGATGCCCATCCGTTGCCGCAAACTCTAGCACATCAGCCTCAGAGAGCAGATGAACCCCCGTGAGCACCTGTTTCGCTTCATCGGGGCTGGTGGCAAACAAGACACCGCGCAACCCTTCAAGCAGTGCTTCTGCGGAAATTTTGGCTGCTTGTCCATCTTCAACCAAAGGCAGGCTGGGGTAATCTTCGGCACTCAAGCCACGCACTTGATATTCCCCTGAGGAGGAAGTGAGTGTAATCGCGGCATCGGTTTCCATTTCTTCAATGGCAATGTCTTCGGAGGGCAGCCGCGACACGATGTTTTCCAGTAGCTTGGCGGGCAGCGTCAATTCACCATCGGCATCCACTGCCGCTTGAAAGGACGTTTCGATCCCCAGGGTTTCGTCAAAGCCGATTAGCGTCACCATTCCGGTACTCGCATCAGCCTTGAGAAGGACGTTACTTAACACCGGCTTGCTCGGACGAGAGGGTACAACCCGGCTCGCTAGTGAAAGATGGGCATTGAGTTCGCTTTGCGGACAAACGAATTTCATAGAAACGGCTCAACCAATAAGGATATTGAACGACGGAACCGATCGCGAAGACACTTTATCACTCAGGCTAGATGAATTTGCCGCCTAGGTTTAACTGGGAGTCAATCCTATCACCCCAGTGCTTTTCCCCATCAAGTTGGGAGGCAGGTCTGCTGTCTTTAAATAAAATTTTCCTATCGTAGTAGTAGTAAGTCTTGAGGAAATTGTGGAAAACGACGAGATCGGCTGATGTAAGGCGAGTTTCGTCTCCTCAAGGGATGTGGAAAAACTGTGGAAAGTATCCATGTTCTCCACAAGCCTGATTGGGACAGGTTTTTTTCCACATTTGGTGCCGATCTTTCCCCCATGAAACTTCGTCTTTTCCACAAACAAGCCTGAGTTTTCCACAGCGGTCATCATGGTTTCTTAATAAAATTTTAGGATTTGCCCGCGATCGCCATTGCTGCCCTTCCCTGTAAGGCTTGTGAAATGGCGGGTTTGGGCGCAATCGCTAGGTTAAGTGCAGGGGGTCAATATCCACCGTGACGCTGACATGGTTGGGATAGCGATCGCCCAAGCCCAGCAACGGCGGCAGCGGTGCAGCGCAGTCCCCTTTTAGAAGAATGTGCCAGCGATAGCGACGGGCGACCCGCAAAATCGGTGCAGGCGCAGGCCCCAGCAGCTCCCACTGCTCCGAGAGGCGAGGAGCGAGGGTTTCCGCCAGGTCAGTGGCGGCCTGTTCCACAGCATTGGGGTCGGGGCTGGTGACGCGCACCAACACCAGCCGCCCACTGGGGGGATAGCGCAACGCCTCACGCTGGCTGAGTTCGAGATCAATAAAGTCAGTGACGCTCTGGGCCTTGACCGCCGTAATTACCGGATGCTCTGGCGTGTAGGTTTGCAAAATCACCTGGCCGGGCTGGTGGCCGCGTCCGGCCCGGCCCGCCACCTGGGTCAACACTTGGAAGGCGCGCTCGCTGGCGCGATAGTCGGCCATATAGAGCAGACCATCGGCGGCGATGACGCCCACTAGGGTAACCTGGGGCAGGTCGAGGCCCTTGGTCAACATTTGGGTGCCGACGAGCACGTCTGCTTCTCCTTGGGCAAAGCGGGTGAGCAGGGCGCGATGGGCTCCTTTGGTGCGGGTGGTGTCGCTGTCAAACCGCAGGCTGCGTAGGTCAGGAAACTGTTCCTCAAGGGTCTGGATGACGCGCTGGGTGCCGCTGCCAAAGTGCTTGAGGTAGGGCGATTGGCAGGCGGGGCAGGTGTCGGGCTGGGCTTGGCCATAGCCGCAGTAGTGGCAGCGCAGGGTGGGGCGGGCGCTGGCGTGGGGCAGGTGATGGGAAAGCGAAACGTCGCAGTGGGGGCACATCATGACGTGGCCGCAGGCGCGACAGGACACAAAGCTGCTGTGGCCCCGCCGATGGATAAACAGAATTGCTTGGCCGCCGTCGGTCTTGAGGGTGCTGAGGGCGGTTTGCAGGGCGGTGCTCAGGATGGAGCGGTTGCCGCGCCGCAGTTCTTCGCGCATGTCGATGATCTGGATAGGCGGCGGCGGCTGGGCGTGGATGCGCTCTGGCAGGGACAGGTAGAGGCCGGGCGATGCTGATTGGGGTGCAGTGCCGTGAATGGCGGCCCAGGTTTCGAGGGAGGGGGTGGCGGAGCCCAAAATTAGGGGGCAGCCTTCGAGGGTGGCGCGCCACTGGGCGACGGTGCGGGCATGGTAGCAGGGGGCGGGCTGGTCTTGTTTGAAGCTGCTGTCGTGCTCCTCGTCGAGAATGATCAGACCCAGGCTGCTGAGGGGCGCGAAGACGGCGGATCGGGTGCCGATCGCGACCTGGGGTTTGCCGGTGAGCATCTGTCGCCAGGCGTCGTAGCGTTCTCCCTCGGAAAGGCCGCTGTGATACACGCAGACGCGATCGCCAAACCGACGACGAAAACGATCGGTGAGTTGCGGGGTGAGGCCAATTTCGGGCACGAGCACAAGGGCTGATTTGCCTTGCCCCAACAGGGGCGCGATCGCCTGAAGATACACTTCGGTTTTGCCGGAGCCCGTCACCCCGTGGAGCAGGACGGTGCGACTGTCGGTGAGGGCGGCGATCGCTGCGATCGCGGTGGCTTGGTGGGGGGTGACGGCCTTGGGGCGATCGGCGGTGAGGGTGGGCTGCTGGGGTTGGCGCAGCACTTCCCGGGCTTCGAGCATGAGGTAGCCCTTGGCGGCAAGCGATCGCAGGGTAGCGCTGGTGGTGCGGCACAGTTGTAGCGCATCTTGGAGCCAGAGATCGCCGCCCTGGCGCTGCAACAAGTGCAGCACTTCCAGCTGGCGAGGCGTGAGGGTGTCGTCCTCTCGGCTTGGCTCGGCCACAAGGGTTACGGCTTGGCGCTGTTTGGGACGGGGTGGTGTGGGCAGGGCGATGTAGCTCTCGGCCCAGCCGCGCTGGATCAGGTCGTGGATGCCCCGCGATGCGCCCCGGCACTGCCTTTGCAGATGTTGCCAGGTGTAGTCGCCCTCGGCGGACTGTTGCAAGGCGGTGAGGACGCAGGCGGCACTGGGAGACAAAAACTGTAGCGCCTCGGGGGGCATGGCGTCGGGGATGAGGCGAATGCGGCGCTGCGATCGCGCCAGCAGCCCCGGCGGCAGGGCGGTGCGAATTACCTGCATGAGGGGCGTTTGGTAATAGTCCGCGACCTGTTCGAGCAGGTGCCAATAGGTGCTGGAAAACAGGCCGGAGTTGACCACTGCGGCGACGGGGCGCACTTGATCAAGGGTGAGGGTGCTGGGCAGGGTGGTGATGGGGCGCACCGCGATTGCGCCCACCTGTTGCTTGCCAAAGGGCACGCTCAAAATGTCTCCGGCGGCCACGGTCAGCTCCGGCGGCACCTGGTAGGTGTAGAGTCCCTGTGCGCCCGGGCAATCGACCAAGACTTCAACCCATGTTGTTGTCACCGCTATGTTCTTCCTCTGCTGCCCCGGGGGAATGTCCATCCCAGTGTAGAGGTAACCCGACGGTAGCGCTGGCACGAGGGCGAAGGGGGTCTAAAACGGCACGTCGCGATCGCGGTCAGGGTTCCCGTTGCCGTTGTTGCCACGGTCGTCTTTGGGCGGGGCCGCATCGTCTTCGTCATCCACGGAGACAATTTGGCCGTTGAAAAAGTCGCTGAAGCTTTTCACCGCGCGATCAAAATCACTTTGCGGGCTCCAGGCGAGGGGAGCCCCGGCTTCTCCTAGGATGGGCGGCGGCGGCGCGATCGGCGGTGCGGCGCTCTGGTCGGCGGGCGGTGGTGGGTTGCTGACCGCAGGAGCTGAAGGATATGCGATCGGGGCTGGCTGGTTGGGCGATGGAGCCGGGGCGGGCGGCGGTGCGGCGGCACTAGCTTCCTCGGCCACCTCCAGGGTGACCTTGACCGGACGCTGAAACACCTGGGCAAAGGCTTCTTCAATATTGGAGACGCGGCCCTGGGCCATTTTCAGCAGTTGTCTCGACTTGATGCCAATCTGTGCGGTGTTGCCATCAAAGCCGAGCAAAATTCCCTGCTGCTTCAGCAGCGCGCGGGTGCCAAAGGGATGGAGCACGGCGGTCATGTGTTCCCACACCTGGGTCAAGTCGGTCTGGGGTAAGGGTGCGGGGCTGGGGAGGGCGGCGGGTGGTGCGGCTTCTGTGGGGCGGGGGGCAGGCGCTGGTGCTGGGGAAGATGCTGGGGCGGGTGTTGTCGCAGTTGCAGGGGCTGAGGTGGCTGGCGCAGCCGGGCGCGGGGCTGGGGTGGTGGGTGTGGGGTGCGGCGGGGCCGGGGCGATCGCGCGGTTTCCGCCCGGAGCTGCAACCGTGGCGACTGGGGCCGGGGCGATCGCGGCGGGCAGCAGCCCCATCAGCGTCACCTCCAGCCAGAGGCGCGGTTGGGTCGTATTTTTGAGCTGGGTTTCGGCGGCGCGCAGGGTTTGTTGACCCGCCAACAGTACGGGCAGTGCCACCTCCGCGCTCAACTGCTGCATGGCCTCCCAGGTCGGGGGGGTGACAGCCACGAGGTCATTGCGTTGGGCGGCGGTTTTGGCGATCAGCAGGTCGCGGTAAAACCCGGCGAGGCTTTGCAGCACGATAATCGGCTCGCGGCCTCGATCCATCAGGCGGCGCGCGGTTTCGAGGACGATCGCGCCATCATCCTGGGCGATCGCCCGCACCAGTTCCACCAAATCGCGCTCGGGCACGGCCCCCACCAAATCCCATACCTTTTCAGCGGTGACGGGGGGTTCCAATAGGCTGAGCTGATCCAGCAGGCTTTCGGCGTCGCGCAGCCCGCCCTGGGCAATCTGGGCAACGAGGCGCACGGCATCTTTGGTAATGGTGATCGATTCTTGCTGGGCGATCGCGCTCAAGTGGTTCACCATCGCTTCGAGGGGGATGCGACGAAAGTCAAACCGCTGACAGCGCGAAATAATCGTCGGTAACACCCGCTGCGGATCCGTCGTCGCCAGCACAAAAATGACGTGCTCTGGGGGTTCTTCCAGGGTTTTCAGCAGCGCATTAAAGGCGGCGGTGCTGAGCATGTGGCACTCGTCAATGACGTAGACCTTGTAGCGACACTGGACGGGGGCAAACTGGGCGCGTTCGATCAGCTCGCGAATGTTATCGACCCCGGTGTTGCTGGCGGCGTCGATTTCTACAATGTCCAAAATGGATCCGACGGTAATCCCCCGGCAAACTTCGCAGGTGCCGCAGGGGGTGGCGGTGGGGACGGCGCTGCTCAGGCAGTTGAGGGATTTGGCAAGGATGCGGGCGCTGGAGGTTTTGCCCGTGCCTCGGGGGCCACAAAACAGGTAGGCCGGGGCGATGCGCTGTTGTTCGAGGGCGTGCTTCAGCGTTGTGGCGATCGCATCCTGCCCCACCAACTGCGCAAAGGTCTGGGGTCGATACTTGTGGTGTAGTGGTTCATAGCCCATAGCTCTACCATACTGACCGAAGTTAACCCCGGCGCGACATTCTGCGACGAATACCGTAGACTAAAAGCCCGGTTTTGCCGCTGCGCCTTTTACTAAAGGGTGGACGGCACGCCGCAATCGCCCGTTTGCCCTCTGGAACCTAACCCCGATGACGACCCTTCCCCCCATCCACGCGATTTACACCGATGGAGCCTGTTCTGGTAATCCTGGTCCTGGCGGCTGGGGTACCGTGGTCTACTTGAGTGATGGCTCCCGCCACGAAATGGGCGGCTATGCCCCCGCCACGACCAACAATCGCATGGAGATGCAGGCCGCGATCGCGGGGTTAGAATTCTTTCTCGCGAGTCAGCAAAAAACGCCCCTCGAACTGTTTACCGACAGCGAATACGTGAAAAAGGGCATCACGGAATGGATCGCAGGCTGGAAGCGGCGCGGCTGGCAAACCGCCGCCAAAAAGCCCGTGCTCAACCAAGACCTGTGGCAGCGCCTTGACCAGTTGAACCAGGCCGCCGCCGCCCAAACGGGCAAGCCTGTGAAGTGGACCTATGTGCGGGGTCATGCGGGCAATGAAGGCAATGAACGCTGTGATGCGATCGCCCGAGCGTTTTCCCTCCGGCAGCTGATTTCCCTGGAGCAACACGCCGCCGCCCTCAACCTCGTGGCCGTGAGCGAGTGACCCCCGCGCCTCCCCAGACAGTGTGAAATGGCCGCGATCGCGGTCTAACGCTTCGCCAAGAAGCCGCCAAGAAGCTGTGATCTTCGAGACACGATCCGAGATAATGGAAAGGTTTTTGGAAACCCTCAGCGTTCAGGACGTTTACGCTCAAGACCTATGCGAACCCATTACTGCGGCCAGGTGCGGGCAGAAGATATCGGCTCAACGGTGACCCTCTTTGGCTGGGTCGATCGTCGCCGCGATCACGGGGGCGTCATCTTTGTCGATTTGCGCGATCGCACAGGCATCGTGCAAATTGTGAGCGACCCTGAGCGTACCCCCGCCTCCTTTGGCACCGCTGATCGCCTCCGCAATGAGTATGTGGTGCGCATCACGGGCACCGTCACCGAGCGTCCCGAGGCATCCCTCAACCCCAAGCTGCCCACGGGCCGGGTCGAAATCTACGCCGATCAGATTGAGCTGCTCAATGCCGTGCGCAAGCAGTTGCCCTTCCAGGTTTCGACTGCCGAAGCCGAAACCGTCAAAGAAGAACTGCGCCTGCGCTATCGCTATCTGGATCTGCGGCGCGATCGCATGGCCCAAAACTTGACCCTCCGCCACAGCCTGATCAAAGCCATCCGTCGCTTCCTGGAAGATGAGGAGCACTTCATGGAGGTCGAAACCCCCATCCTGACCCGCGCCACCCCAGAGGGCGCGCGCGACTACCTCGTGCCCTCGCGGGTCAACCCCGGCGAATGGTTTGCGCTGCCCCAGTCGCCGCAGTTGTTCAAACAACTGCTCATGGTGTCGGGCGTCGATCGCTATTACCAAATTGCCCGCTGCTTCCGCGATGAGGATTTGCGGGCCGATCGCCAGCCCGAGTTTACTCAACTGGATATGGAAATGAGTTTCCTTAGCCAAGAGGAAATTTTGGATCTCAACGAGCGGCTGGTGTGTCACCTCTTCAAAACCGTGAAGGGGGTTGACCTGCCGCGTCCCTTCCCACGCCTGACCTACGCGGAAGCACTGGATCGCTACGGCAGCGACAAGCCCGACACCCGCTATGGGCTGGAACTGGTCAACGTCTCGGACTTGGTAGTCGATTCTGGCTTCAAGGTCTTTTCCGGGGCGGTGAAGTCCGGCGGGTTGGTGAAAATTCTGCCCATTCCCAATGGCAATGACGCCATTTCCAACGTGCGCATCAAGCCCGGCGGCGACCTGTTTAAGATCGCCACCGATGCCGGGGCTAAGGGGTTGGCCTATATCCGCGTGCGCGAGGGCGGCACCCTGGACACTATTGGGGCCATCAAAGACAACCTCACGGAGGAGCAAAAGCAGGCCATTCTTGATCGCACCGGAGCCCAGCCTGGACACCTGTTGCTGTTTGGAGCTGGGCCAGCGGATGTGGTGAATGCCACCCTCGATCGCGTTCGTCAGGCGATCGCTAAAGAACTCGACCTCATTCCCGAGGGGCAGTTTAATTTGCTCTGGGTGACAGACTTTCCCATGTTTGAGTGGAATGCCGATGAGCAACGCCTCGAAGCGCTCCACCATCCCTTTACGGCCCCCCATCCTGAGGATTTAGACGACCTCAAAACTGCCCGCGCCCAAGCCTATGATCTCGTGCTGAATGGGTATGAAGTGGGGGGTGGGAGCTTGCGAATTTATCAGCCCGATGTGCAACAACAGGTCTTTAGCGCGATCGGGCTCTCCGAAGAAGAATCGCAGGATAAATTTGGCTTTTTGCTCGAAGCCTTTGAATATGGAACGCCGCCCCATGGCGGCATTGCCTACGGGGTAGATCGTCTGGCGATGCTGCTTTCGGGGGAAGAATCGATTCGAGACACGATCGCATTTCCAAAAACCCAGCAGGCTCGTTGCCTGTTGACGGCAGCACCCTCTGGGGTGGATCTCAAACAGTTAAAGGAACTTCATGTGGCTTCGACCTATCAACCCAAATCGAAGGAAACGGAGGAATAGCTTGGGATGACTTGGCTATGACGATTGTTAAGCAAAAAATCGACGGGTTTTTCGTTGGTCATCGTTGCAGAACGTCACAGAAATCCATACGCTTTACTACAAATACATGGTGGTGCGACCAGGTACTCTCATCCTCACGGTAGGATTCTAATCGTGGATCGGTACGGTATTTTTTTAGCACTATGGCGATTGTTCTTCTCATTTTTGGTCTGAGTTTGCTGCCAGCGGTGGTGTCTGCTTGGCTCAGCATTCGGGCTCGCAAGCGTTTTCAAGAAGACTTTAGCCTCGCGGTCGAAGCGGCTTCCCATCGTGGTTTGCGGGCGGTACTCACCCGCGATCGCGACCTCAATTACGTCGAGGGTTTGGGCTACATCGTGGGCGACTTTACCTGCCAGATGAATGCGCGATCGCCCTATTTGCGCTGTGCCGTGAATCCCTGTGGCCCATGCAAGGGATGCCAGCTTTATGAGCCCAAGGTGTTCAAGGAAGTCGTCACCCATATTCCCGAAACGCCAACCTCCTGCCCCTTGCCGGTGTTTCCCACCTCTTGCCCGCTGCCTGAGTTTCCCCTCGCAACGGCGTGTTCCAGTTCTGCCTATTAAGCTGGGTTGCTCTGCCCTAGCTCTGCCTGACGCGTCTTGGGGACATTCCCAGGTTTGCTTGCTTGAATGAGTAGTGGCCCTAGGGGGGGATTCCCCTAGGGTTTTTTTTACGCCCTAAGGGCAGGAACTTGCCCCTCACCCGGCGTCATGGGGGTCGGGGCTGGAGTCGATGGGCCAAGGGGGGGCAGCTTCTGCGGCTCGGGGCGGGGCGGCGGGCTCAGTATCGTAGCCCAAGAGGCTGAGCTGCCCGCGTTGCGGGCGCTGGGGGCTGGGGCGGCGACGACGGGACACGCCTTCTTCGCTGGTTTCTTCGGCAATGACTTCGTAGAGAATGGCCTGCTTTTGCCCGGAGCCCTTGCGCAGGATGCGCCCTAAACGCTGGATGTACTCACGGGTTGAGCCCGTGCCCGACAGCAAAATGGCGATGCGGGCGTCGGGCACGTCTACCCCTTCGTTGAGGACGTGGGACACCACGAGGGTGGGATAGTCGCCCTGGCGAAAGCGTTCAAGTACGGCGTGGCGTTCTTTGACGGGGGTTTGGTGGGTGATGGCGGGGATCAGGAAGTCTTGGGAAATGCGATAGACGGTGGCGTTGTCGTTGGTGAAGATGAGGGTGCGCTCGGGATGATGTTGGGCCAGCAGGTCGGTCAGGATGCGTAGCTTGCCCTCGGTGCCAAGGGCGATCGCTTTGGATTCGCGATGGGCAAGCATGGCCCGCCGCCCGGCAGCGGACTGGGCGCTGGCTTGGACGAAGCGCTGCCAGCCGTCGAGGCTGCCCAGCCAAATATTGGCCCGTTGCAGAAATGCGTTGCGCTGTTGGATCAGGTGGTCGTAGCGCGATCGCTCGTCGGCTGACAGCGGCACTTTGATCTGCACCACCTCGTAGGGGGCGAGGGTTTTGCCCGCCAAGTCTTCAGGCCGTTGGTGATACACAATTGGCCCCAGCAGCGGGGTGAGGTCGGCGTGGCGACCGTCGGCGCGATCGGGGGTGGCGGTGAGCCCTAGGCGGTAGGGGGCGATCGCGTATTCGGCAATGACGCGGTTAAAGTCGCTGGGCAAGTGGTGGCATTCGTCGCAGATCAGCAAGCCGTAGCGGTTGCCGAGGGTTTCGGCGTGGATGGCGGCACTATCGTAGGTGGCGACGAGGATAGGGGTGCGATCGCGGGAGCCGCCGCCCAACAAACCCACTTCCACATTGGGAAAGGCCGTGGTGAGCTGCTGGTACCACTGGTGCATGAGATCGAGGGTTGGCACGGTGATCAGCGTGCTGCGGGGGGTGGCTTCCATCGCGAGTTGAGCGATGTAGGTTTTGCCGGCGGCGGTGGGCAGCACCACCACGCCGCGCCAGCCCTGGGCTTGCCAAGCGTTGAGGGCGGCCTGTTGATGGGCGTAGGGAGTGATCGATCGCTGGGATTTGAGGGTCAGCGTTTCAAAGTCTGGGACGCAATCTTCAATTGGGGTTTGGCTGTCGCGTAGCGCCTCAATCAGCGCACGATAGTGATAGGCCGGAATCCGAAAGCGCTCGATGCGATCGTCCCAGGTGGCAAAGTCAATCCAACGTTTACCCCGGGGCGGGGGGTGCAAAATCAGGGTTCCCCGATCAAAAGTCAGACGCGGAGTTCGGGCCATCTTCTAGGGCAGAGCGCTCCTGCCATTCTAGGGAGTTCTCGACCAACCCGGTGGGGTCTGACAAGGTTGAGGTGGCGGCGGTGGCGAGGCTGCGGAAGGCGGGGGTGGTGATGACGGTGCTAAAGCTGGGGTCGGTTTGGGCCATGACCCACACTTCGGGGTGGGTGGCGATCGCTTGGCTGAGCACTTCGGCGGCGGCTTCGGCCTCGCCCTGGAGGGCTAGGGTGGCGGCTTTGCCATACCAGGCGTTGGGGTTGGGGGTGCGATAACGGAGCGATCGCTCAAAGCTATCCAGAGCTTCGGAAAACCGCCGTAGTTTGTTGAGCATTAGCCCGCGATAGGTCCAGGCATAGTAACAGTCGCGTTTGATGGAAACGGCGGTGTCAAGGCTGCTCAGGGCATCGGCATAGCGGCGCAGGGCCGCGAGGGCGCTCGCGCGATTATACCAGGCGCGATAGCTCTCGGGCTGCTTGTCGAGCAGGGTGTCAAAATTGTCGAGGGCTTCTTGGTGACGGTTGAGGCGAATTAGCGCATTCCCCCGGTTGTACCAGGCTTTTACATCGTCGGGGTTGAGTTGAACGGCGCGATCGAGGTTGCTAACCGCTTCGTCATAGCGGTGCTGTTTGGCGTAGACAATGCCTCGTCCGTGCCAGGCTAGGGCTTCCTTAGGGGCCAACCGCACCGCTGCGTCAAAGCTCCCGAGGGCGTCGTCGTACTGCTTCAATTCACAGAGGGCATAGCCCCGGTAGATCCAGGCGGCAACATCGCGGTTATCGGCGTCTAGAAGGCGATCGAATTTGTCCAATGCAGCGGCATAGCGCCCTAGGCTATAGAGGGCACTGGCCTGACCATGCCAAATTTGAGACTGTTGAACGTTAGACGCAGACACGGGCTTCAGGCAATACAGAGAAGAGGACGTGGAGTTCCTGCGATCGCGATTAAACACGGGAGTAAGGCGGGGAGGAGGCTGCGGGGAATAGGCCTCACCCGCTGCGATCGCCCGTCAAAACACGAGACTGTCGTCATCGCCTAGAGATTCCGAGCCGGGAGGGCTGCACGGGCTTCGCTCCCATGGTACCCAGTTGGCCCCTGAAACTCCCGAGTTTATTTACCCATTTGGCGTTTCAGATCCTCTAGCTCCGCCTCAGTTTCCCACCGTTGGAAGGTTTCTTCCAGGGGATCAAGGGGTTCACTAAAGGCTTGATAGGGGGCTGCATTCCAGCCGCTGGTGCCCCAGGTCTGGGCAGAATCCGTGGCCGTGGCGGTTGGGTTGGCTTTGGCGGTGGCGCGGGCTGCCTCCGCTGCGGCGATTTTGGTCTTTAGTTCTCGGCGTTTGTCGTGGATCTGACGCTGTAGCTCGCGAGTCTGTTCAATCTGGGTTTTGACCCCGGTCATCTGGCCCCAGAGGTGGTTGCCCTGGCGCAATAGGGCGGCCTCGCGCGCTTGGGCGGGGGTGACGAGGTCTGGTCGCCCCGCTGCCTGGGCTTTGGTGACACGAATGTGCCAACGCTGCACTTCTTGGGCGGTTTCGAGAATGCTGGCCTCTAGCTGCTGTTCGCGGCGTTTGAGGGTGCCCAATAAGTTGATGGCGTCCTCTTCTTGTCCCCGGAGTTGTTCTTCGAGGGCCATGAGTTCGAGCTGGGGATTGGCTCGCAGAAACTCATCGAGCCGACTTTCTAAAAAGCGGCTGAGATCTTCAAATACGCCCATGTCTACAACTCCAGTGATAACTCCAGTGTGCATGGTCGGCGAGGCCACGGGCGATCGCGCGTTCCGCACTGGCCCTAGAAGCGCTGCCCAATGAAGATCGAGCGCACTTCGCCATTGCGACGAATCATGGCCTGCTCGTTGGAGACGGACACTAATGACCAGCCGCTCTCGCCGATTCTTTCTCCAATGTAGACCCGCTGGGGCACGCCGTTGATCTCAAATAGTGCGGCGGAGCGATCGCCCAGTTCCAATACCCCAATCAAGACCTGAACGCTCGCAGGGGCAGGGGGCGCAGCGGTGACTCCCGGTGTCCCCAGGGAGGGGACGCCCGCAGGCTGTGCTGGCCCGGCTTGGTAGGGAATATAGACTCGCTCAATGACGTTGATCTGGGCGGGGCCGCTAGGATCCATCGCCACGCTGCCCGGTGGCAGGGGGTTGCCGATGGGCGGTAGCCCCAGGGCTCCATTGCTGAAGGCAAGGGGTACCTCTGGCAGGGACGTTGCGCCGCTGGGCGGTGGGGCTTGGCTGCTAATGACTTCGAGCGATCGCCGCAAATATTCGAGAAATTCCGCGTCAGGACTGGCTGCCACTTCACTAGGCGCAGTTGCAGGCGCGGGGCTGACAGCGGGGGCGGCTTGGCGTTGCTGGTTGAGCCACCACAGAGCGGCCAAGGCCAGAAGCGACAGCCCCGCCGCCCCTATCAACAGGCGATTCAGCGTCCACTGTTGCCACCAAGGGCGTTGGGCGATCGCCGTAGCAGGAGCTTCGATGGGGGCCGCCGGGGCGTAAAACGCCTGCAATGGGTCAGCACTGGATTGTAGCGGGGCAGCATTGGACAGCAACACGGCGGGTAGCCCACCGTCGCCAAAGGCCACATCGGGCATGGCGGCGGCGTCTCCGGTGGCCTTGGCGGTGCCAAATGGGAGTTTGAGCGCATCGGCGTCGCCTTCTAATGCTCGCTCAACGCCGTCAAATAATTCGTCCATTAGGCGGTTTGCGTACATTTCCGCCACTTGGTTGGGGTCTCCACTGGCTGCGATCGCGGGATCAAGGGTGGAACTCTTGGCGTCAGTCATGGGCGTTCTCTACGGTCAACCAGCATCTTCACAGCAAAGATTTACGGCAAAAATTCACAACAACCACGGGTGTGGCTTCGCGAAAGATAAGCAGATTAAAAGTGATCTGCGATCGCCCGCGACGGGCAATAGTGGATGGGAAAACTCGCCAACATCGCCCGAATGTGAAGCGATAGCGGGCCTGAGCCCCCAAAATCTTGCCTAGACGTTAGCAAGTTCTGGGCAACCGTGCCGTCCCTGCAATGAATTGTTAAGTAACGTTATCAGCTCTGGCTTCAGGCCGCCACCATTCTGGCGAAATCAGGATTTGTGCGGGATTCTCTGTTGCCCGACATGATGAATTCGTAAAGCGTGAGTTAAGAAATTTTTAAGTCGTTGCCGCAGGCGCGATCGCCGCTGCCGAGATCCTAGAAATGCTCACGGGATAGGCAATTTCGGGGTTTGAGGCCGCGATCTTGAAACTCCTGCGGGCAGATCCATCCGCCCTGCGGCGTATTCTCTTGGGGTGACAACTGGTGTTACAGTATCGCTCTATTCGCAAACAAGTGTTGCGGAGTCCTAGGCCGCTCTCAGGAATTTTTAGCCCGGAGCGATTTAGTGACACATCATGGCTCGTCCCCGACGCCTTTTGGAAGAAGGGATTGGCGTACTTGGTCGTTCATGTTTTGTTGAAACCGAGAGGAAAATCATTCTATGAAAGCGAAGTTTTTGAGCGCGATCGCCGTTGTGTTTGC
Source organism: Leptolyngbyaceae cyanobacterium T60_A2020_046 (assembly GCA_015272155.1). Lineage (GTDB taxonomy): Bacteria > Cyanobacteriota > Cyanobacteriia > Phormidesmidales > Phormidesmidaceae > JACYME01. The sequence goes on along the minus strand of JACYME010000074.1, from coordinate 30,261 downwards.
GTTGACTTTTGGCCTGGTTGCTTGCGGCACCACCCCCGACGCTGACGTTGATGCGGGCGATACCGGCGCAGAGGAGCAGGTTGATCCCGCTGCTGAGGAGCCCATGGAAACTGAGGCTGAGGAATCCGCGGCTGAGGACGAGGCGACACCTGAAGAGCCCGCGGCTGAGGACGAGGCCGCTACTGAAGAGCCCGCTGCAGAAGGGGCTGAGTAGCCTGCTTCGCCGGTCTCGTTCGTGTTCTGACGGTTTTGGGTCTTGGTGCAGTTGAGTGCCAAGCGTTGTATATGAACTGTCAGCCCAAGGCGCGAAACTCGCGCCTTTTTTTTTGTCCTTTTTTTGTGTCCTTTTGTTGGAGCCGGGTTGCTTGTGTTGATGAGGTCGGTCGGCGCTGGCAGCCGCCCGCGCGATCGCTTTGCAAAGCCCTGTTGCTCCCTTCGTGCGCACGAAACTATCGCTTTTACAATGAAGGCGACCTTTCCTCGCACCGCTGTGATGTCTGAGCCCCTCGTCTGGCCCCATGCCCAACTTGGGCGATCGCGTGGTTCTGCCTCCACCGCACTGTCCTTCGGGAGTTTGGCCGATGGCGTTTATCGCGTGGTGTCGGCTCCGGCGGGGGGTGTGTGGGATGGTCGGGCGCGGGTGGGGAATCAGCCGGTGCAGGCTGCGGCCCAGCGGTTGGTGACGCTGGTGGCAGAGCTGTGTAGCCCGGAGGGGGGCTGGCCGTCGCACCTGCCGCAAACCCCGGAAACGCTGTTGCCCTATGTCAGCGAAGAGACGGATGATTTAATTGAGGTGCTCCAGCGGGAAACGGTGGCGGAAGCTTCGGCGTTGGTTGTGCCAGCGGAATTATCGGCATTGCAGGTGGAGGCCGATCGCGATCGGCCCTTTGCTGAATTAATGGATGTGCTGCTCTGGGCGACGGTGGCTAGCACTGAAACGGCGATGCGCTGGGTGGAAGGGGTGCAAGCCACGATTAACGGCGTAGCAGAGCCCAGTTTTGGCGTGCGGCTCGTGCCGGTGCTGGTCTTGCAGACCGATCGCGATCGCGTCGCCCTCGATCTGGTCACCCAGACTCCCGTGGATGGCGCGGCGCTGCTGCCGCTCAGTGCCGATCTTCAGGTTGAATCGGGTGAGTCTCCGGCGGAGCCGCAACCCGTGCAGGGATGGCTGGCGCGCCTCTGGGATGACTTAGCCCGCCATTGCCCAGAGGTGGTGTCTTTGGCCCAGGGGTGGACGGTGGATTATTTAGTGCCCGAAGGCCCTTGGAGAACGGGGCGACTTCACCTTGAATTGCAGGTGATGGGAGTGCAGCGCGATCGCCCACCCGCTGCCCGCCCCGTGCCGTCTGTGCCAGAGTCGAGCGATGGCCTGCGCAACCTCGAACGCCGGGCTGAGGCGTTGTGGTCTGCGGCCCAGGATGCGGCGGATCAGTCGGTGCCGCTGCCCGAGGTGGCGTTACCCGCTGCGGCAGATGTGACCTTGCCTGAGGCGACTGCGTGGCTGTCCTTGATCGATGAGGCGTGGCTGGCGGATTGGGGCTCGGCGATCGCGCTGGATGCACTACTGCCGCCCAATCGACTGCTGCCCCAGGGCGATCGTGCCGCTGCGGCCCACGAACTGGTGCGGCGTGCCGATGGGCTCCGACAGCGGCACCAGGCTGGGGTCGATATCGCCCTCGGCGGCTATCAACACAGTTTGTTGTTGAGTGACTTGATCCCTCACCTGCGCTGGGTGGTGCTGCACACCCATCCCGTGGTGATGACGCTGATGGGGGGCGTAGAAAGTCGATGCCTTGTGCCGGAGGGAGGGTGGCAGTGGGGCCAGTTGGGGCTTACCGCCAGCCTCCATATTCAACGGGGGGAGGAACAGGGCGATGTGGATCTTGCCACTGGTGAATGGGGCGCAACTGCTGAACGTTTGCCCGAAACGGGGATTTTACAGTTTCCCAAAGCGGGGCTGTGGGCGGGGCAAACTTGGCGCGTGGCGGCCCTGACCCAAGGGTTGACGCGATCGCTGAGCCAGGTGTCGCCCTTGGTGCGCCTCTGGCTCCAGGGCACCGTGGCTGAACTCTCCAGCCTGGATCCGAGTCCCCTGGGGAAATACCCCACGGTGCAACTGCGCCTCACGTTGGGGTTGCGGTTTCAACCTCAGCCCCGCGCTGCCGCGCTCGCGAGGTTGCCCCGTTGATTTACGTCTACGCCTTTTGTCTCGCCCCGCCACCCCGCCGCACCCCGCCCCAGGGCATTGCCGCCATGACGATGTGGATTGTGGAATCTGCGATGGCTGCGATCGTGGAACCTGGCCTCGATGTGACGCCGCTCAAGGATGATGATCAGTTACTGATGGCTGCCGTGCTAAGCCACGATCGCGTTCTGTGTGATGCCTTTGCGGAGGCGACGCTGCTCCCCCTACGATTTGGCACACAATTTACCGATGAGGCCAGTCTTCGTGCCCATTTGCGCCAGCATCAACAGACCTATCGCCAGCGCCTCGAAGCGCTGCACGACAAAGCGGAATACTTGCTCAAGCTGACGCCAATGCCATGGGTGGATGAACCGCTGTCTGGAGATTTGCGCGGGCGCGACTATTTTCTCGCGAAAAAGGAGCGGCTTCAGCGTCAGTCGGCTTGGGTAGAGCAGCGTCAACGCCAGCTCGAGGCCTTGGTGGCCCATTGGCAAGCGTCGGGTGTCGGTGTGGTGGAAAGCCCAGCCCACGAGGGACAACTGCGGTTTCATGTGTTGGGCGATCGCGATTCTGATGTCGATTTACAGCAAGCTTGTCAGGCGATCGCGCCCGCTTGGCACAGTGAGTGCAGCCTGCCTTTGCCGCCTTACCACTTCGCGACGTGATCTGAGTTCGCCGCAATCTTGCCTCAGGCTTGCCGCAATCTTTAGGTTGGGTTGTCTTCAGGTTGGGTTGTCTTCAGGGGTGGAGACAGAATCCGCCGATCGCAAGGCTTTGAGTTCCGTCTCTAAGCTTTCGATGCGGGCCTGGAGGGCTTGGTTCGCTTCCAGCAGCGATTGGGACTGGCTACTGAGATGAGGGTTACTCTCCCACCAGTTGATGCCCATCTCCTTGGCCTTGTCCACAGAAGCGATGAGGAGGCGGATGCGGATGCTCAGCAGCTCTGTGGAGCCCACGGAAACCGAGATGTCGCCAGCAATGACGATGCCTTTATCCAGCACTCGCTCTAGCACATCGACCAGGGTTGAACCCTGGGTGGCGGTCGCCATTGGGCGGTTAGATGAACGGGAAAGTGATTGTCCGGTCACAGTGACCTCAGTCCTCAGTCCGTGTGCTGACCAGCGTTGCGGTTGCCTTGCTCAGGATAACGCTACTCTGGGCAAATGCGATAAACCGCTGCGCTGCCAGCTTTGGCGTGTTTTTCAATGCGGTTGGCGTCGATGAGCGATCGCAGCGCATCCACGACCTTAAACCGGGTCAGCGTCAGGGCAGACTCGATGGCAGACAGTCGGGACTCGCCGTGGGCTACCAAGTATTGATAGATTTGGTCGGCAATCTCAAGATCGACGGTGTCTGCGATCGCGGCAGATTTTGGACGGGCATCGTGCTCATCCGCCACGGGCTCCACGGCGTCAGCGGTGGCAAAATCCTGGGCGCTCACAGCGGCGGGCTCTGACGCCACACACTCGTTAAACAAATCCCACAGGGTATGGGTCGCGCCCGCCAGCCCGCGCGACACCCGCGACAGCAAAATGTCGCTACACACGTCCCGAAAGTCTGCATCTTCCACCATGACAGGGATGCCGTGTTCGTGGCATACAGTTGCAATCATGAGGCAGGGGCGCAGGCTAGTGGTACCGTTGGCCTCCGTTTGAGTTTGGAAGGCGCGCACCAGCCGCACAATCAGCAGCGCGGCAGCGGGGTCAAGGCCGACCTTTTGCACCAGAATTTGCTGCTGGGTCAGTTCGTCGGGCTCAGGCATGTGGATGGTGACCAAGCGATCGAGCAGGGCATCTTGGGTGCCGTGAACGCCCGCATATTCCTCTGGGTTGGAGGTGAAAATTGCCCGAAAATGGGGATTGACGCGCAAATACTCGGGGCGGTGGCTGCTGGGGGGTAGCACCAGAAGCTTTTCTTCAAGGGCCGACAGCAACACATTGTTGACCTCAGGCCGCGATCTATTGAATTCGTCATAGACCAGGGTGAAACCCTCTCGGCAGGCCAAGGTCAGGCGTGAGTCAACCCAGTTTTGGCGCAGTTCGTCTTCAACTTTGACGACGCTGTGGATATAGTTATCGACAACTTTTTTACGGGTATAGCCCGTTTGGTTGCCGATCAGATCCGAGGTTTTGAATTCGTCGTCGCCAAAGAGCAGCATGATTGGACGACTCAGCAGGTCGGCTAAGTGCAGGGCCAGGGTGGTTTTGCCCGTGCCTGCTGCGCCTCGCAAATGTACGGAATAACCGGAGTGGAGGTAGCGCAGGGCACGGCGTGCGACGCGCTCGATCGCGGGGGTGCTGACAAAGTTGCGGGGGCGGGCTTGAAGAACCGTGTTCACAGTACTGCTTCCTCTTGAATGTGGTAGGTTCTGTCCTTCTGCACGATCAGTTCTTTTTGGATGAGCGATCGCAGGGCATCGACGGCCTGAAATCGATTGATCCCAAGCTGGGCTTCAATTTCCGTCAGGCGTGCGCCTGTGCTGTGGGTATGCAGATAGTCAAAGACGGCTTCTTCAATGGGCACGTCGGCGGCAGCGGGTGGGGCTGTGGGTGCGGCGGGGAGTGATGCGGGGGCCGTTGCCTCGGGCGGGGTAGCCTTGGGGCGTACGCGGCGGGGCGCTTCTGGCGGTGCGACGGGGGCTGGGCTGGCGTCGCCCCAGACGGAGGCACGTAAATTGGCGCGAAATTGCTGCATCTGCTGCCGAAAGATGGCGAAATCATCGCACAGGGCTTGGACTTCATCGGTCAGGGCGGCGCGATCGCGCTGGCGCTGTTGGCGAGCCACGACGGCGGCCTGCTGGCGGGCGGTCTGGAGGTGGGCCAGTTGATCCGCGATAACGGCGCGGCGATCAGCCACCTCAGCGGCCCGTTGCTGCTGATCATAAATGCGGGCCACGGCGCGATCGTGGCCATAGCCCGCCAACGTTTGCTGGGTTTCTGCTGCGAGGGTGGCGAGCTGGTCTTGCATCCGCTGGCGCAAGTCGGCCACGGTGTCCTGTAGCTCGGCATGAAACTCACCCAGATCAGTGCGGGTTTGACGGGCGCGAGCCTGATGCTGTTGATGAATCTGAGCAAGGTATAGCTCAGTTTCGGCCTGGAGGGCGGCATAAAACTGCTGAAGGTCTTGGCGCAGTTGGGTTGCCGATTGGGTGCGGGCCTGCTGAAAGTCGTTGAGCTTGGCAAATACGGCCTGCCGTCGCTGGACAACCTCGGCCTGCCGATGTTGACGCTGGGCCTGCCATTGATCTCGGAGTGCCGTCACAGCCGTTATCTCCTTGTCATAAACAGAAGGTGAAGTGTGAAAGTGCCCAGCAGAGGCGAGGAACCGGACGCCCGTGGGCGAAATGCGATGCGATCGCGGTTGATGCTGAAGCTGGAGCCCGACGCCCCCAAATCCTGATGCGGAGCCTTTGGGGGGTAACGCCTCAGGGCTGGGTGGCGTCGTTACCGTTGAGTTGAATTGTGTGGAATCGATGGAAGTGGGCAGGCGAGGGGCGGCTCGCTGTCTCGCCTGCGTCCCCGCTCATGGGGAGTTCTGGAGGCTAGGCAGCGGGCACGGCGGCCTGAGCAGTCAGCCCCACGGCTTCGGCATACTTCAGGTAGGTTTCCACGGAAGCAATGACGACGCGCGCTTCAATGGCGAGCAGTTCGATCCCAACGAGGGAAACCCGAACCCAAGCGTCAACCACAATTCCTTTGTCGAGAATGCGATCGACCACTTCTGCCAAGCTGGAGGAGGAGTTTACTTTTTCAACAGCCATGTGCTTAACCTCTAAATCTATACGTTGAAAGGGAAAGAAGCGGAGTTGAGGAGGTATCGCTGTCGCGATCGCCAGACGTGCTCAACACCACTCTTGGGTGGTACAGGTTTAGTCTGCCCACGCTGAAGGATGCGATCGCGATTCTAATTCTTCAATCACCGTCAACATTTGTGAGGGAAGTCGTGATCCGCCATTGCAGAACGGGGCAATGAATGGGGGTGTGAAAACAAAATTTTACTTCTTTACAGTCTTGTCAGCTTGATGTCGAAATTCTCATAAAAGCCTTTGCTGGGCAATAGTTTCAGGGCTGATGTGTCCGGTTCTGATGGGATGAATGCTGAGATCAATGACGGTAAAAATTCAGGACAAGATGTCCTGGAAAAGTACGGGAAGCAGAGATTCTGATCTTGGAGATGTCCGTATTTTTGCTCGGATTTTTGCTCAGATCTGTTTTGTGAATGTTGATTGCAAGAAACATCCAAGCCCAGGACGGATGCTGGAAAACGGTCAATGGGATCCTGGCAATCCTGCGATCGCGCATCTACCCGCAGCGATCGCCGCAATGGGACTTTCCCTGGCGTCATCATGGCCCTAACCCTCGCACCCTAAACCCAAACCTCGTCTGAATCGGGCTCCAATTGCCGCTGTACGATTTAGCCAATCAAGAGATCTTCCTCAGGATAGTGAACCAAGCTGGGGCTAGGATCGCCCACCAACGCCGCCATAAACAGCAACACGCCAACCCGACCCACAAACATGGTGCCAACAAGGGTCACCTGCGCCCAGGTCGAGAGCTCTGGCGTGATGCCTGTGGACAGACCCACCGTGGCAAAGGCCGACACTGCCTCAAACAAGATTTGCAGGAAGTTGAATCCTGGGTTGAACAAGGCCAGCAAAATCGTGATGCCGAGCACCAGCGCTCCTGAGCCGACCACAACCCCAATCGCCTTCAGAATGCGGGCGGGCGGAATCTCGCGATGGTAGGCGAGCACCTCGCCTTTGCCTTGTAAGACGGTGCGCGTGCAGACCAGCAAAATGTAGGCCGTGGTGGTTTTCATGCCGCCGCCGGTGCTGCCGGGGCTTGCCCCAATGAACATCAGTGCGGCAATAAAAAAGAGACAGGCATCCTTGAGTTCTCCAATCTCCACAGAGTTGAAGCCAGCGGTGCGGGCAATTACAGACTGGAACCAAGCGGCGGTCACTTTATTCCCAAGGGCCAAGCTGCCTAAGGTTTCTGGGTTGTCGTACTCAATCAAAAGAATGGCGATCGTCCCGACGAGCAGCAGCATGAGCGTGGTGCTGGTCACGATTTTGAAGTGCAGGCTAAAGCGGGTGCGGATTTTACGGCCCCGGGCGCGATCGCGCAGCCACATAAAGACCTCCATAATCACCTGATAGCCAATGCCCCCCAGAATCACCAGCGCAGTGATCACGCCATTGACCAATGGTGATGTGGCATATTGCACTAGGCTATTGGCAAAGGGGCTGAATCCGGCATTGTTAAAGGCGCTGATGCTATGGAATAGGGAAAGCCAAATCCCTGCACGGGGGCCAAAATCCCCCATAAAGGTGGGCATCAGCAAAAAAGCACCCGTCAGCTCAAAGACTAGGGTCATGCTGATGATGGAGAGGATCAGTGATTTTGCTCCAGATAATTCCGTTGTATCCAGCGATTGCTGAATGGCGAGGCGATCGCGCAATCCTAGTCGTCGCCCCAGCAACAATAGGAGAAAGGTGGTCGCGGTCATATAGCCCAGCCCACCAACCTGAATCAGGAGCAGGATGATGGCCTGCCCAACCCCTGAAAAGTAGCTGCCCGTATCCACCACAATCAGCCCGGTGACGCACACGGCGGAGGTCGCGGTAAACAGCGCCACAATGGGATCAGTCCAGTGACCGTCTGCGGTGGCGATCGGCAACAGCAACAGCGCCGTCCCGACGGTGATCAAGGCGAGAAAGCCTGCACAAATCGTTCGAGGCACGGTCATTTCAATCTTTGGCATCGCTTTGTCAGGGGATTCACGGCATCAGGTCGGGCAAGTCAGACGAGTTGACTGGATTCTCAGGGTCGCCCTGTGTCTGTTCAGCATGTTTCGTGGAAACGTGCTGGATAGGGGCCGAGTTGTGGGAGTTGAGCGGTGTTGGTGATGGTCGATCGCGCGATGCTCCCCACAGATTTTCCTCATCTTTCCACGAGTTGACCCTGGCGACTACACTGCCCAAGGAGCCTATCCCGTCCCCATGACTCATTCCAATCTTTACCACCGTATTCAGACCTTCTACGATCGCTCCTCCACCCTGTGGGAAACCCAGTGGGGCGAGCATATGCACCACGGCTACTACGGCCCCAACGGCACCCACTGCAAGGATCAAGCCCGTGCTCAGGTTGATTTAATTGACGAACTGCTGGCTTGGGGAGGTGTGGCGCAGGCAAGCGCGATTTTGGATGCGGGCTGTGGCATTGGCGGCAGTGCGTTGTACCTGGCCGATCGCTTTGGCGCTGCGGTGGTTGGTGTGACGCTGAGCCCAGCCCAGGCAAATCGAGCGACGGAGCGGGCGATCGCGGCAGGGTTGAGCGATCGCGCCCAATTCCAGGTTGCTGATGTGTTGCATACCCCCTTTGACGATCAGCGTTTTGACCTGATCTGGTCGATGGAAAGTGGAGAGCATTATCCCGACAAACAGGCCTTTTTTGAGGAAAGCTATCGCCTCCTGAAGCCCGGTGGGTGCCTACTGATGGCGACTTGGTGCCATCGCCCGACGACTTCCCTAGCGGGGGATCTCACCTGGAGCGAGCAACACCACCTTGACGCGCTCTATCAGATGTATCACCTCCCCTATGTGCTGTCGCTCCCGGCCTACGGTCGCCTTGCCGAAGACGCAGGGTTTGCGGGGCTGCAAACTGCCGACTGGTCAGAGGCGGTGGCACCCTTTTGGGATGCGGTGCTGGGTGCGGCGCTGCACTGGGAAGCGATCGCGGGGGTGTTGCAGGCGGGCTGGCCGACGGTGCAGGGAGCCCTTGCGATCGGGCTGATGCGCTGGGGCTTTCAGCGGGGGCTGATTCGCTATGGGGTACTCGCAGCACAAAAGCCTTAGAGCGACGGACAATCGCGCCGCGCCGCTACCCTTCCGGAAGAGGCCAGAATGTTTCTGCAACGGCCTGTTGCAGAAATGCTGTGCGGGGCGATCTCCAAAATTCTGCAACAGCTTGTTGCAACCCTTGCCACAATAACGGCAGTTACCGTGGTCTGGCCCCATGACGAATGCGCTTTCGATTCCCACCGCAGAGTACGAGCAGTTCTTGCAGTCGCTCAAAACCCAGATTCAGACGGCGCGGGTGCAGGCGGCGATCGCCGTCAACCGCGAGCTGGTGCTGCTCTACTGGCAAATCGGGCGCGAAATTCTGCACCGACAAACGACCCAAGGGTGGGGCAGCAAGGTGATTGAGCGCCTGGCCGCAGACCTTCGGCGCGAATTCCCAGATATGAAGGGGTTTTCGCCGCGTAACCTGCACTACATGCGTGCCTTTGCCGATGCTTATCCCGATGAGGCGATCGTGCAACAGGTGGTTGCAAATTTGCCCTGGGGCCATAACGTGCGCCTGCTCGATGCCCTGGATAGCCAAAAAGAACGGCTCTGGTATGCCCAACAGGCGATCGCCCACGGCTGGAGCCGCAACATGCTCCTCGTCCACATCGAAAATCAACTCTACACCCATCAAACCAGCGCCGTTACGAACTTTGAGCGCACCCTGCCCCCGGCCCAGTCAGACCTTGCGCAAAACCTGATCAAAGATCCTTATAGTTTTGACTTTCTCTCCCTGAGTGTGGATCTGAAAGAACGAGATCTCGAAAAAGCATTGGTCGATCGCATCCGCGACTTTTTGCTAGAGCTCGGTGTCGGCTTTGCCTTTGTGGGCAGTCACTATCGCCTGGAGATCGGGGGCGACGATTTTTTTCTGGATCTGCTCTTCTATCACCTGCAACTCCGCTGCTATGTCGTCATTGATCTAAAAATGGGTGACTTTCAGCCCGAGTATTCTGGCAAAATGAATTTCTATGTTTCTGCGGTGGATGATTTACTGCGGCATCCCAGCGATCAGCCCACGATTGGCATCATTCTGTGCAAGTCAAAAAACAAGGCTGTGGCCGAATATGCCCTGCGCGATGTGAATAAGCCGATCGGCATTTCTACCCATCGAGTTGCCCGCGATCTTCCTGATCCCCTGAAGCAGCAACTCCCCTCCATTGAGGTTTTAGAAAAAGAACTCGATACGGTTTCAGCCGAAGTAATTAATCCTGCTGAGTAATCCTCAGTTTAGAGAGTTTTATGCGCAAGATCCCAGCACAGTTTCGCAGGTGCTGAAAGGCTCAGGTTCTTGTATTTGTTACAGAACTTGAGTAGAAACTGTGCCTTTGAGCATGGGGTTTTTTACTCGGTTTGGAGGGTCAACACCCAGTCGCGGATGAGGGGATTGACTTGCTGTGGAACTTCGTCGTGGGGGCAGTGGCCTGCTTGCAAGAACTTTTCTGACAGGTTGGTGTAGTGTTGGCGAAATTTGGTGCTGCGATCGCGGGCATTCATCCAAGGATCGCCCTCGCCCCAAATCAGTAGCAGCGGCGCACTCATGCGCCCGAGTAACTCATCCACGCGATCGCCCCGAGGCGACTTAAATACTGAAGCAAACACCCGCGCCGCCCCTGGATCATCCGCCGGACGACGGATGTCATCAATTAATTGCTCGGTGATGGCGGAATGGTCGAGGTAAACCTTTTCAAGGGTTTTGCGAATGGTCGATCGCTGCCGCACGTATTGAAACAGCAGCCAACTCGGCAGTGGTTGCAGCATGACGCGCTGAATCGTGCGCGCGATCGCCTGCTGAACCGGATTGACCGGACGCGTTGGCTCCGCTTCCGTGAAGGGACCAGCGCTATTCAACAGCACCACCCCCGTCACCAACTCCGGATGATCAGCAGCCACACACAAACTGGCATAGCCGCCCAAAGAATTCCCCGCCAGCACCACAGGCCGCCCAATCACCGCCTGGATAAAGGCCTGAAGCTGATCGCGCCACAGCGTTCCACTGTAGGGGATATCCGGCTTGCCCGATCGCCCAAACCCCAGCAGGTCAATCGCCCACACCTCAAACTCAGACTTCAACCCATCGATATTCTTACGCCAATGGTCGGTCGATGCGCCAAACCCATGCACCAGTAGCAGCGGCGGGCGATCGCGATGGGCTTCCCCGGCTTTCACGTAATAGATGGAATGGCCCTGCCACGTCCAGGTTTGACCCGGCACACTGGGGACGGCATGGAGGGAACTGGCGATCGCGGCGGTGGTCATGGTGGGTTCAGCGCTGAAGTATGTAAAGAAACTTAAAGATATCTTAGCGAAGGCTGACGCGAAGCGCGATCGCGCCCCTTGTCGTGCGACCCGTCATCAGGTGCTGTGTCTTGGTGACAGCAAAACGCCATCGCGATCGCGATGGTGCGTGACACAGCCGTGAAGATTACCCCAAAAGCGGAGTGACAATCGCGCCAGAACACGGCATGGTTCTAGTGGTGCAAATCCTCTTCCCTGATTCCTATGGCTGCTCTTGCCCGCCCCCGCATCCGGCGTAAAACCAAGCTCAGTGTCGTCTGGTTCGAGCGCATCATGGCGCTCATTGCCCTCGCCAACCTTCTGATCGTCTGCTTTGATCTCAGCTACATCCGCTTTCGCGACCTGTACCTGCGGTTTTTCCCAGAATTTACCTGGTGGTATGGCGAAGTTTTCAAAGGCATTGAGCCCGAGCGCGCCACCGAAACCTACCTCGAAACCGTCTCTAACCTGGAGGAGCAGGTAGCCCAGACGGGACTCCAGTCCATCCAAGCCGAAACTTTGCTAGGGCAACTGCAAGAGCAAAGCCGCGCCTTGATTGATGAAAACCCGTTTCAGATTGCGAATAAAACTGGCACCCTGGAACGCATCAAGAATATGATGCGCGATCGCGTCGGCAAAGATTCTGCCAAAGCTGCCTTTGAAACCTTCTGGAGCGTCGATTACCTCACCACCGCAGGGTGGTCGCGCGAAAGTCGTTTCTTCAACGACGAAATCGCACCCCTCATGCGCACCAACTATTTCCGGGGCATCGGTGAAGATGGCGGCCCCATCAACCTCTTTGGGCTGCTGGATGGCTGGTTCGTCATGATCTTTGGCGCAGAATTGCTCCTGCGCAGCATCTACATCAGCCGCCGCTACAAAAATACCAATCTGCTCGATGCCATTCTGCTGCGCTGGTACGACCTTTTTCTGCTCATCCCCTTCTGGCGCTGGCTACGGGTGATCCCCACCATGATTCGCCTCAACCAGTCCCACACGGTGAACTTAGTGCCCCTGCGCAATCGCATCAATCGGGTTTTCATCACCAACTTTGCAGTCGAACTCACGGAAGTCGTCATTCTGCGCATCGTCGATCAGGCCCAAAACCTTATCCGGGAAGGGGACGTGGCGCGCTGGGTGCTCGATGCAGGGTCTGGAAGGCGCTACATCGATCTCAACGGCGTCAACGAACTTCAGGGGATTACGAACCGGGTGACAACACTCTTGGTCTATCAAGTCCTCCCCAAGCTCAAGCCCGAAATTGATGCCCTCCTGCACCACAGCGTTACGGGCGCATTTCAGCAAGCCCCTGGCTATCAGGGATTCCGCCAGATCCCGGGTATCGGTAGCCTGCCTGATCAGCTCGCTCAGCAGGTGGTCGAGCAGGTGTCGCAAAACGTGTATGGGGCATTGACCGGAGCGCTAGAAGACGAAAAAGGCGCGGAACTCATGCAACAGCTTGTGGAACGCCTGGGCACTGCGGTGCGTGAGGAAGTTCAGAAAGACGCCACAATTGAGGAGTTGCAGGCGCTGCTGGTCGCCTTGCTAGAGGAGGTCAAGGTGAACTATGTCCGGCGACTGGCAGCGGAGGATGTGGAACGTTTGATGGAAGAAAATTACCGGATTTACAACATTACTCAGGAGCGTTAATTCGTGATAAGCGTTTTGGAGAACATGCGCTAAACTGGTTTAGCGGATGGGACGATGACGTTCTGTCCTCCCTGATTCGTAAAGATGACTCTAGGGAAGTGGGGTTGCACCCACTTTTTTTATGGGTATTCGGCATGGCGCACCCCCTGGTTCCCCGTATTTTTGATTTGGCGGCCCCCGTCGCTGAGCAACTCGGACTCGAAGTGGTTCACATTGTGTTTCAGACGAATCATGCGCCGCCGGTTTTGCGAGTCGATGTCCGCAATCAGCATAAGGAAGATACTGGCTTAGAGGACTGTGAACGCATGAGCCAAGCCCTAGAAGCGGTGCTAGATGAGGCGGATGTGATCTCCGATGCCTATGTGTTGGAGGTGTCGAGTCCTGGGATTTCGCCAATCTTATCGAGCGATCGCGACTTCACGGTATTCAAAGGCTTCATGGTCGAAGTTCAGCTCACAGAACCCCACCGCGATCAAACCGCCTGGGTTGGGCAACTGGTTCGCCGAGATGAAGATACCCTTTACCTCAATCGCAAGGGCAAACCCATCAAACTCCCCCGAGCCACTATCGCCCAAGTGACGCTCAGCGATGTCGCTCCAGACTAGACCGCTGCGCGTTCACCCACCCTCTAAAAGGATTGACAAACCCCGCGCCCGACTTCCCCATCCCCCACTGCGCCCATCTTTTACGGCTGATGTTAATCGTAGCCGTATTCCATTATTTGAAAGGCCGCTAGGCCTGCCACTAGCCGCCTCATTTCCACGCCTTGAAGGAGTAGTTTTGCCGATGTCTCTTGTTAGCCTCCCTAATCTCAAAGAATTAATTGAAAGCATCAGTGTGGAGAAGAACCTGCCGCGCCACGCGGTGGAAAATGCGCTGCGGGAGGCGCTACTCAAAGGATATGAGCGCTTCCGCCGGACGCAGCGCATGGCCGACGGCACCCATTTTGAGGAAGACTACTTCGACAACTTTGATGTGGAGCTGGATACCGAGTACGAAGATGATCAGGGTTTTCGGATATTGGCGACTAAAACTATTGTTGAAGAGGTGACGAGCCCCGATCACCAGATCGCGCTGGCTGAGGTGCTGGAAGTTGCCCCAGAAGCTCAGGTCGGCGATACGGTGGTGTTAGATGTCACCCCCGACCAAAAGGATTTTGGTCGCATGGCGGCTATTCAGACCAAGCAGGTGTTGGCACAAAAACTGCGGGATCAGCAGCGCCGGCTGGTGCAAGAAGAGTTCCAAGATCTAGAGGGGACGATTCTGCTGGCGACGGTGCAGCGGTTTGAGCGACAGTCGGTGATTGTGACGGTCAACAGCGGTCAAGGTCAGCCTGAGGTTGAGGCAGAGTTGCTCAAGCGGGATCAACTGCCCAATGATAACTATCGCCCCAATTCAAAGCTGCGGGTCGTGCTCAAGCGTGTGTCGGAAGGCACCCATCGGGGGCCGCAGCTCTTGGTATCTCGGGCTGATGCAGCGCTGGTGGTGGAGTTGTTCTCCAATGAGGTGCCTGAAATTGAGGACAACATTGTGCGCATTGTGGCAGTGGCGCGGGAGGCGAATCCGCCGTCGCGATCGGTGGGGCCGCGCACGAAGATTGCGGTGGATACGGTGGAGCGCGACGTAGACCCGGTAGGGGCGTGCATCGGTGCGCGGGGATCGCGGATTCAGGTGGTGGTGAATGAGTTGCGCGGTGAAAAAATTGATGTCATTCGCTATTCCCTTGATCCCGCGACCTACATTGCCAATGCGCTGAGTCCGGCGCGGGTGGATGAGGTGCGCTTAGTGAACCCGGATGAGCGGCAGGCCCATGTGCTGGTGCCGGAGGATCAACTGAGCTTAGCGATCGGGAAGGAAGGGCAAAATGTCCGCCTTGCGGCAAAGCTGACGGGCTGGAAAATCGACATCAAGGACACGGCAAAGTACGACTATGAGGAAGAGGATCGCAAGGCGGCGGAGCAGCAGGCGGCTCGGCTTGCCGTGGAGGAGGCTCGTTTAGCGGCGGCGGAAGCACGCCGAGCGGAGGAAGCAGCGGCTGAGGAGGCAGCGGACTTTGATGATGCAGATTTTGATCCGGAGTTAGATGAGGACGCAGAAGTTGCGGTGGCGGATGCGGCGCTCGGTGTAGGGGCGGAGGATGAGACGAGCTCGGTTGCGATCGCGGAAATCTCCGATGATGACAGCGATGACGGTGGTGACAGCGACGAAGCGCCCGCCGCGGTCGAGGATGCTGAGCCCGAGGATGAAGATCTTCCTGAATAAGCTGTGAAACCAAACCTGAGATGCTGTGTCAGTTGCCGCAAAATCGCCGATAAGGAAGACTTTTGGCGGATTGTCAGGGTTTACTCAACCCGGACAGTACAATTAGATCACGGTATGGGGCGATCGGCCTATCTCTGTCCGACAGCAGCTTGCCTTCAGGCTGCGCAAAAGAAAAATCGGCTCGCTCGGGCACTCCGGGTCACAGTGCCCGAAACCCTTTATCAAGTGTTGTGGCAGCGCCTCGCAGAGGACTCTGCATCGCCACGCACCCCCGATCCTGACGCAACCTTTCCAAGTTCTCAGGCGTCCCCCCCTGTGCAGGGCTTGGGTTGACTGACTAAACTCTGAAAGAGAGCGCGAAGTCAGCGATCGCTCCCCACTGATGTGGGACGACAACAAAGCAGAACAGATGTTCCCAATTCATTTGGGTAAAGTACGTTTTGACAGCTTCGGCTTCCATGCAATACGTTTCTTTAGCTGGGTTGATGTAAGTTTCGTCTAGCAAAGCGGGTCTGTTTTTATGGCATAACGGTACTAACGAGGGAGATTTGGATGAACAACGGCAAGGTCAGAATATACGAGTTATCACGGGAATTAAGCTTGGAAAATCGGGATATTCTGGCGATTTGTGAACGGTTAAATATTGCGGTGAAAAGTCATAGCAGCACGATTACCGACGAAGAGGCTGCTCAAATTCGTGCAGAGGTGCCCAAGGTCGCAAACCGTCCAGTTGCGCCTCTTGCAAAACCCTCTCCCCCTCGCGCCCCGAGTGCTGAATCGCCCGTTAAGAATGGTGCCCGCCCAGTGCGAAAGCAACAAATCCTAGAAATTCGACGCCACCGCCCTAAACCTCCGGTGAAGCCGACGGCTCCCGCTGCTCGTCCTGAGCAGCCTGTCGAGGCTGCTCAGGCGGTGAAGGGGTTGGTTCAGCCGCCAAGCCGTCCTGCGAAGCCCGTTAAGCCGAGTGTGGCAAAGCCACAGCCGCCAGTACGGCCTGCGGCCCGAGATGCTGAACAACTCGATGAAAAACTTGACGTGGCTCCTCCGGCACGGCCTGCTGAGCCGCACTTTGAGGGGAGGCCGACCAGTCGCGCAACGGATGAGCTGCCCGAGGAAACGACGCGGATTGAATTGGTGAAGCCGCCGAGCCGCCCGGTGAAAGCCTCTCGCCCGATTAAGCCGGTCTTAAAACGCGATCGCTCTGAAAGCGACTCCACGGAAGGTCGTCCAGCATCGCCGACGATCCCCATTCGCGAGGTGGACGAAGAAGCGTCGCCCCGTTTGAAACCCAAGCCAGAATTACGTCGGCCTCGACCAACCCGGCCTGACACGGCCCCAGATACCGACACTGATGAGGATGCAACGGAGGCAGCGCCAACCAGCGAAGATCGGGATCTGACGCTGCTGAAGCGACCGACACCGCCCCGGCAGCGCAAAAAGGTTCGCGATCGCGACGATGAGCAAGAAGAGCTCCGGAAACCCGCCAAAGCAACCAAGAGCAAGCGTCGTGGTCACGGAGTATTGGAAGAAGAGGAAGATGTCCTCATTGAGTTAGATGAAGATGGACAGTCCGATGAAGATGAATCCCCGTCTCATCTGAGCATTTCCTTGGCGCGGCCTCCGAAGCCGAAGTCCAAAACGTCGCCTAAACCCACAGCAACGCCGCGATCGCATAAGCCCCCAACCCATCGGGATAGCCGTAGCCAGCAACGCACACGGCGCGACCAGCAGCAAAAGCAAGAGCGGCCTGAAGTGATTACGCTGACGGGCGGCCTTTCGGTTCACGAGCTGGCAGGACTCCTCGAAGTTCCAGAAACCGACATCATCAAGTCGCTGTTCTTTAAGGGCATTGCGACCAACATCAACCAAACGCTCGATGTCGAAACCGCCAAGATGGTGGCCGAAGAGTTTGAGGTCTTGGTTGAAATCGCCGAAGCAGAGTCGGAGGCCAGAAAGGTCACCGAGATGCTCGATGTCGCTGACCTCGAAAATCTCGTCCGTCGCCCGCCCGTTGTCACCATCATGGGTCACGTTGACCACGGTAAGACAACCCTGCTGGACTCCATCCGTAAGACGAAGGTGGCCCAGGGCGAGGCCGGTGGGATCACCCAGCACATCGGTGCGTATCACGTTGATGTCGAGCACGATGGAGTGTCCCAACAGATTGTTTTCCTGGATACGCCAGGTCACGAAGCCTTTACAGCGATGCGTGCCCGTGGCGCACGGGTAACCGACATTGCCGTTTTGGTGGTGGCGGCAGATGACGGTGTACGCCCCCAAACTGTTGAGGCGATTAGCCACGCGAAAGCAGCCGGGGTACCCATTGTGGTTGCCATCAACAAGATCGATAAGGAGACAGCCCAGCCCGATCGGGTGAAGCAAGAGCTGATGGAATACGCCTTGGTTCCAGAGGAGTGGGGCGGCGACACAATCATGGTGCCAGTGAGCGCCATCAATGGCGACAACCTGGACACCTTGCTAGAAATGTTGTTGCTCGTGGCCGAGGTTGAGGATCTGAATGCGAACCCCGATCGCCTGTCGAAGGGCACGGTGATTGAGGCGAATTTGGACAAGGCCCGTGGCCCGGTGGCCACCCTGCTGGTTCAAAATGGAACCCTACGTGTGGGCGACTCCGTCGTCGCTGGCTCTGTGTTTGGTAAGGTGCGGGCAATGATTGACGATCGCGGCAATCGCGTCGAGACTGCTTCGCCCTCCTTTGCGGTAGAGGTTCTGGGTCTGGGCGATGTCCCCTCGGCGGGGGATGAGTTTGAGGTCTATGCCGACGAAAAAGAAGCCCGGGCAATCGCTGATTCGAGATCGGATCAGCAGCGTCAATCACGCCTTCAGCAGGCCATGGCTTCTCGCCGTGTCACCCTGAGCAGCCTCTCTGCCCAAGCCCAAGAAGGTGACCTCAAGGAGCTCAACATCATCCTCAAGGCCGATGTGCAGGGTTCCGTCGAAGCAATTTTGGCTGCCCTCCAGCAACTTCCGCAAAACGAAGTGCAGATTCGGGTGCTCCTCGCTGCACCGGGTGAGATTAGCGAAACCGATGTAGACTTGGCCGCCGCCAGCGGTGCCGTGCTCATCGGCTTTAATACGACCCTTGCCTCGGGAGCCCGGCAAGCCGCTGATCGCCAAGGCGTTGACGTTCGCGACTACGACATCATCTATAATCTACTGGATGATATCCAAGGGGCGATGGAAGGTCTGCTCGAACCCGAACTGGTGGAAGAGCCGCTCGGCCAAGTGGAAGTGCGTGCTGTCTTCTCCATGCGGAAGGGCACCGTGGCGGGCTGTTACATCCAGTCGGGCAAGGTGACGCGCAACTGCCGCGTGCGGGTGATGCGGGGGGGCTCCGTCGTATACGAGGGCAACCTCGACTCCCTCAAGCGAATGAAGGACGATGTAAAGGAAGTGGCCGCTGGTTTTGAGTGTGGAATCGCGATCGATAACTTCAACGATTGGAAAGAGGGCGACATTATCAATGCCTTCAAGCTGGTTACGCAGCGCCGTACCCTAACTCCGGCCTAGCGTCATGACTGCCTATCGCCGAGATCCTTACCTGTGGGTTCATGTGGCCGGTCTAGCAGCCCTGCCACTTTGGATTGATGGGTGTTTAGCAGGGCTGGCGGTGGGTGACCCGGTGCTACCCGTTGGGCTTGAAGTTGCGCTTCTCAGCTTGATTGGGCTGTTGCCGGTGTTGGTGATGCAGTGGACGCGCCCGTTCTACCTCTTTAGCGTGTTGGTGTTGGCCCTGCGCCCCGATACGCTGACCACAGAACGCCGTCAGTTGCTCGCTATCCAGCGCACTTGGCCAAGTCGTCTCTTGAGCGCGATCGCGGCGATTTTCGCGATCGCGCTCTTGTTGTGGCTATACCGTCTGGCCCCTGTCGCCAGTGAGGTGACTCCTCTGCGGGGCTTGCCTCGGGCCGTGGGTTGGCTTTCCTGTGGCTTATTCTTTTTGCTGGCCAACCTTTTTCTACAGGTGCCTGTGAGTGCTGGGCGGCTCCTGTTAGCGCGCCCTAGAGCTGTGGCTAAGGCAACTCCCCTAGACCCTGCTCATGTGTTGTCTGCCTTTACGGTGCTGGGGCTACGGGTGGGCAAGATTTTGCCAGAACCAGAGCCCGAAGCAAAACTCGGATCTGAGTCGCTAGACTCGGCTCAGACAGAGGGTTGGCATACGGAAAAGCAGTCCGAGGCAGGATCTGAAATCAGAGACGACGCAGCGGTTGAGCAGCCTGCTTCCTTGGGTGTCGATGGAGAAGTGGTTGCTGAAGGGGGGATGTTGACCTTGACCTCAACCGATGAAGAAGCCGCTTCGTTGGAAGATGCTGTGGTGAGTGATGGGGATCATGAATCCGCTGAAGGAGAGAGTGCCGAACCTGATGATGAAGGCGTCATCGCCGTCTCGAGGGATGAAGAGGCGTTGGTAGCGGCACCTGAAGCACCCGCGATCGCACCGGAGATATTGGGGGAAAATTTTGCTCCGGCAACTTGGGCAGATGTGGAAGATGTGGACGGGATCGATGCGGATCTGACGTCTAAGGGCAATATTGCTGACGCGACGATCGCCCGCGCCGAGGCCGACCTGCCCGCTGTTGAGGAGGGTGAGAATATGGGAGAACCTGGCTCAGATGAGTCGTCCACGCGTTTGGTACAGCAGGACGTGTCTGGGCATTTCGGGGTTGACGGGGATCAATCTGGGGATGCGAGTCAATCGGGAGACGAGATGCCTGAGAAACCCAATGATCCCGATACGCAGGATTGAGGGTTGATTTCGGTTCAAAGTGTGGCTGCGCGCACAATGGCACCAAAATCCCTGCGTTATCCTAAAGAGAAGCTGAACGGACACGTCAATTCACCCGAATGCAGAACCTTGTTCTGCGGTGCCTGTTAATGATGCAATCACAAGCAACCCAAAATGCCTTGGGTCGAGTGTGGAATTTGGGTCTTGTCCAGGGGCCAGTGTGATTCCACTCCCAAATCAAGTGAACCCACTTTTCTCGCGATTCAGTCTGGAAACGCATTCTGGGCACCAGGTCGCACAGTTCAGCTAGTCGTGCACTATTCTCGCGAGGTAAAACCACCTATGGCGACATTCTCGGCAGTAACGATGCGTAACGGCTCTGAAGATGCCGAAATCTGGGCGAGTCTGAGGGATGCGATCGCATCCAGTTCAGGGTTCCAGCGCTGGCAGCACGAACAAGATGGGGGACAGGGCGTTCCTCAAAATGTTGATCATCAGGTTCGTCGATATCTGCGCGAAACGCTGGAAACTCTAGCCTACTAAGGGTTTAGGGAACTTTTCCTGTTCAGTGAATGAATAGGCTTTGGAAAAAGCATCAATAAGCTCCGTTGCAAGATTTGAAACCTTGCGGGTTCATCGCTGTTGGCTTTTCATACTGGGGGTATCCCCTCATGAAAGGTGAGCAGCGATGCGTTTTTTATGTCTTACGCCGATGCAGGCCGCCCGCTGGAGCTGCGTTCTTGGTTTGGGCTTGATGGTGGGTTGCGCTGCGATTCCTGAGTCGATTCAGCAATTGGATGGGGCCGTGAGTGAGTCGGCTCCGGTCGCCGAGCCAGGGCAGGCAACCGAGGGCGATGAAACGTTCGATCGCTCCGGTGCGTTTCCTAACCCACAAGTTGCGCCCCAACTCATCAAACGGGCTGCGATGACGCTGGGGGTTGAGGATGTAGAAGTGGGAATTGAGGCGGTTCAGGCGGTTGTACAGCGGCAGCGGGGTGACTTGGTTTCGCTATCGTTGCAGGGCGATGAAGGTCAAGGGGGGGCTCGTGTGGCGTTTCTGGAACTGCGGGTGCCTCAGGAAACCCTGGATGCCACGTTAGCGGATTTGAAGTCCTTGGGGGTGGTGCGATCGCAATCCCTCACGGCAGAGGATGTCTCGACACAGTTGGTGGATCTGCGAGCGCGGGTACGAAATCTCCGTAAGTCTGAGGAGGCACTGCTGGACATTATGGAGCGATCGGGATCGATTGCTGATGTATTGGAGGTGTCGCGTGAGCTAAGTGCTGTGCGTGAGGCGATCGAGCGAGCAGAGGCCCAGCTTCAGGCCTTGCAGGGGCAGGTATCGTTTTCAACCATCACGCTCACGATGGAAAGTACCGCGTTGCCGCCCCTCGGCCAGGCGACGCCCCTGGGGCAAACGTGGCAGCGTGCTATCCGGTCGGTGGGGGCAGTGAATGTTGGTCTGCTGCGCGGGGCGTTGTGGCTGTTGGCCTTTAGCCCCTATTGGGGCGCGATCGCGATCCTGGCGGGGCTTGCCTATCGCCGCTGGGGCCACTCCGCAGTGAGCTGTGTGGCTCAAGCTGGGGATGCGGAGCCGGGGGACGCCTCTCCATCGGCCTAACCGTTCAATGCCGCGGACTAGAAACCCGGTTTCGAGATTGAAAAAGGTTGAATTCGGCGCGAATTGATGAAGAAATCGGGTTTCTGCACCGCATTGTGGGAGGGAGGGTGGATCCCTGAAAAACCGGCGATCGCGATCACTGGTAATAGCTGCGATACCAGTGGACGAACTTGTCGATACCCACCTCTAGGGGGGTATCTGGGCGGAATCCGACATCGCGCATCAGGTCATCCACGTCGGCGTAGGTGGCGGGTACGTCGCCGGGCTGCATAGGTTTCATGATCTTTTCAGCGGTTTTGCCCATGGCGGCCTCAATCACTTCGATAAAGCGCATCAGGGAAACAGGGTTGTTGTTGCCGATGTTGTAAACCTTGTAGGGTGCGGTGGAGGGATGGTCGTCGGTGGCGGTTTGGGTCTGGGGAGGGGTTTTCATGACGCGCACGATGCCTTCGACAATGTCGTCGATGTAGGTGAAGTCGCGCTGCATTTGGCCGTGGTTGAAAACCTCAATGGGGCGATCGCGGGCGATCGCATCCACAAACTTGAAGTAGGCCATATCAGGACGCCCCCATGGCCCATAAACGGTGAAAAATCGCAGCCCCGTCATGGGAATGCCGTAGAGGTGGCTGTAGGCATGGGCCATCAGCTCGTTGGCCTTTTTGGTGGCGGCATATAGCGAAACCGGATGGTCAACATTGTCGTGGGTTGAGAAGGGAACCTTGCGGTTTGCGCCATAGACAGAACTGGAAGAGGCGTAGACCAAATGAGGCACGTGGCGGTGACGGCATCCCTCCAGGATGTTCAGAAACCCGGAGAGGTTGCTGTCGGAATAGGCGTAGGGATTTTGCAGCGAGTAGCGCACGCCAGCCTGGGCGGCAAGGTGGACAACGCAATCAAAGGTCTTTTGCTGAAAAAGCGCCTGCATCCCATTGCGATCGGCGAGGTCAAGCTTTTCAAAGGTGAAACCGGGTAAAGGGTCAAGCTGGGCTAGGCGATCGCGTTTGAGGCTGACGTCGTAATAGTCATTGAGATTATCAATGCCGTAGACATGATGCCCTTCATTCAATAATCGCTGACTCAAGAAAAAGCCGACAAAGCCCGCTGCACCAGTCACTAAAATACTCATAGAGTTCTACGCTACGCTAACGCCTTGTGCTCCAAATTTAAGGCTGGCAATGGTACGAAAACACGTCATCTTGCCCAGTCGGGAGACCGATGCTTCAGCCATCGCCCCAAGTGTGATTCCAATCTACAGCGCGCCCATCTGGCGCGTCAGTGACGGGGGAGACGGCTCAAGGAATCTACATATACCGCATGGGGCGCTGGCCAGGTCTAGCGATGGCCCCAGTGACGAGGAAAAGCAGCGGTGGGGCGGTTTAAGGTAGAAGAATTCACGCTGTGAAACCCAGACTTGTGACCGAGATTTGCCAAACTTCAGCCCCCCGGGGATGGCGTATTTTGAACGCGATTTGTGCAGCTGCAACGGAGGCTTGAAGGAGCTATCGTTACGGTGCTGGAAGCGCGATAGCAATGCAACGGTTGATCACTCCAAGGACAGTGCGGTCACAGGCTGACATCCGTTAGGATTCACCCTTCATGAGGGCGATAATCCGCGTGAGAAACGCAGATGCGATCGCCGTCATTGCAGGCAGAATTAATGAACTTGCCCAATTCGGAAACAGGCTTGTAATCTTAGCAGGCTTGAAATCTGCCTTGCAACAACAGTGTTACCATAAACTCGACACAAAAGAGAAAAGAAAGCGAAAAGGACGACAGGTCACATGCAGGAAATTATCAAGTCAATATCCTTTGATGGACGGGATATTCGACTTCGAGTCGGGATGTTTGCCCCCCAAGCGGGTGGAGCCCTGTTGATTGAGTCCGGTGATACGGCAGTGCTTGTCACGGCGACCCGCACCTCAGGTCGTGAAGGCATCGATTTTTTACCGCTCCTTGTGGATTATGAGGAGCGCCTCTATGCGGCGGGGCGTATCCCCGGCGGCTTTTTGCGTCGGGAAGGGCGACCCCCAGAGCGTGCCACGTTGATCAGCCGCTTGATCGACCGCCCCATGCGGCCTCTGTTTCCCCAATGGTTGCGCGACGACATTCAGATTGTGGCAACGACCCTGTCGATGGATGAGCAGGTGCCGCCAGACGTGCTCGCGGCTACTGGCGCTTCCGTTGCGGTATTGCTGGCAAAAATTCCATTCAATGGACCAATGGCCGCCGTGCGTGTGGGCCTAATTGGGGACGACTTCATCATCAACCCAACCTATGACGAGATTGAGAAAGGTGATCTCGACTTGGTGGTCGCAGGTTCTCCCGATGGCGTCATCATGGTTGAAGCAGGGGCCAATGCGCTGCCCGAGCAAGACATGATCGAAGCGATCGACTTCGGGTATGAGGTCGTGCAGGATCTCATCAAGGCGCAAAACGAACTCATCGCTGAACTAGGGATCGAGCGCGTTGTGGAGCCAGAGCCTGTCGTGGACTCCACGCTGGAAACCTACATCGAAGAGCAGGCTACGGCTTCGGTGAAGGAGGTGCTCAAGCAGTTTCAACTGACGAAGCCCGAGCGGGACGAAAAGCTCGACGCGATTAAGGATGATATTGCGGCTCAGATTGCAGCGCTGGATGAAGATAGCCCGGTGCGCAAGGCGGTGGAGGAGAATCCCAAGGCTTTTGGGAATGCCTACAAGGCCATTACGAAAAAGCTGATGCGGAAGCAAATCATCGAAGAAAATGTGCGGGTTGATGGCCGCAAACTCGATGAAGTGCGCCCGCTGTTTTGTAAGGTCGGTGTGTTACCCCAACGGGTGCATGGCAGCGGGCTCTTTCAACGGGGGTTGACGCAGGTTTTGTCGGTGGTGACGCTGGGCACCGCTGGCGATGCGCAAATGATGGATGATCTCCATCCTGATGAGGAAAAGCGATACCTGCATCACTACAATTTCCCACCCTATTCGGTGGGTGAGACGCGCCCGATGAGATCGCCTGGTCGTCGCGAAATCGGTCACGGAGCTTTGGCTGAGCGCGCGATCGTCCCAGTCCTGCCTGAAAAGGAAGACTTTCCCTACGTGATTCGGGTGGTGTCGGAGGTGCTGTCCTCCAATGGCTCCACGTCGATGGGGTCGGTGTGTGGATCGACGCTGTCGCTAATGGATGCAGGGGTGCCGCTGAAAAAGCCGGTTAGCGGCGCGGCGATGGGTCTGATTAAGGAAGGCGACGAAGTGCGCATCCTGACAGATATCCAAGGCATCGAAGACTTCTTGGGTGACATGGACTTCAAGGTGGCGGGAACCGATACCGGAATCACCGCCTTGCAGATGGACATGAAAATTACAGGACTGCCGATCCGCGTGATTGCTGACGCCATTCATCAGGCGCTGCCCGCCCGGCTCCACATTCTAGATGCCATGCTGAAGGCGATTAATGCGCCGCGTCCAACGCTGTCGCCCTTTGCGCCACGGCTGATCAGCTTCAAGATTGATCCTGACATGATCGGCATGGTGATTGGGCCTGGGGGCAAGAAGATCAAAGGCATTACGGAGCAAACCGGAGCCAAGGTCGATATTGAGGATGATGGCACCATTACTATTTCGTCGCTGGATGGGGCGAAGGGTGAGCAGGCGAAGGCGCTGATTGAGGCGATCGTCCACAAGCCGGAGGCTGGCAATGTCTATGCCGGGAAGGTGACGCGGGTGATCCCCATCGGGGCGTTTGTGGAGTTTATGCCTGGCCAAGAGGGAATGATTCACATTTCGCAATTGGCGGACTACCGGGTTGCGAAGGTGGAGGATGAGGTTTCCGTAGGGGACGATGTGATCGTCAAGGTGCGGGAAATTGATGGGCGGGGTCGGGTCAACCTGACGCGCCTGAACATCCATCCCGATGAGGCGGCGGCGGCCCGGGCGGCGGCAGGTTTGCCTTCCTAATCTGGCTGGACGAACTCTGAGCCGATAAAAAACGAAGGCGCGATCGCCGGCGATCGCGCCTTTTGTGGTGTTTGGGGGACTGCGATCGCAGCCTAATGACAGAATGTTGAGACTTTGTGAAGGGCTTCTCAGGTGCGATCGCAGTCAAATGTGCTGAAATGCCTGGGAATGGGCGACTGGCATGAAGGGAAAGGGCGCGTCCCTTGTGGTTTATGAGAGTGCTTAAAAATCCGTTAAATTGGATCTACGAACGATTAAGAATAAGCCGCTAAAGCGTTACAAGAAATCAGTGATAACTGAGAAAATCAGCCTGTCACAATCCGGTTGTAAAGCATTAGCGAAACAAAAACGATCACGATTGAAACGAAACCTAACAGGAATGAGTCCATTTCTCTTTGCCTCTCGGAGAATGCGACATTTAAATTTAATGCCATTTTGCTGAAGCTCCTTTCTAGAAATAATGGGAAATCCACGGCGATTATTGAGATTGATATAATTCTTCACTCCGCAGGACTACCGACTGAGATCTTGGGGACGACGCAGCCAAATTCCCCGTAGCCCCGCTGCGATCGCGCCTTCGTAATCGTCCCCATAGCTATCACCCACGTGCCAGGCTTCGGCGGCGGTGCAGCCATGTTTGTCTAGGGCCGTGGCGAAAATTTGAGCATCGGGCTTCGCTGCTCCGACTTCGGTGCAGAGGGTGACCGAATCAAAAAAGTCGTTGAGGGCCAGGGCTTCAAGAACGGTGTAGAGGCGCGAGTCAAAATTAGAAATGATGCCGAGGGAGATATTCATGCCGCGCCAGCGTTCGAGGGAGGGGTACACGTCGGGGTAGACGAACCACGGATCAGCCCCGGCAAAATGGTGATAGAGGTCGGCAAAAAAGGCATCAAAGTCCTCAAACTGCTTGTAAAGGCCAACGGTTTGAAAGGTGCCCACTGCGATCGCGCGCCACCAGGCATATTCGCAGGCGGGGACGCGGGTGGGCTCAACGTCGGGGAAGGCTATCGGCTCAGCAGCCTTGAAATGCTTGAAGAAGGCTTTGTTCAGCGCTGCGGGGTCGGCCTGTACATCAAAGCGCTGGGCAACTTCGGCGTAGGCGTGCCCAACGCTTTCGGTGACGCCAAAGAGGGTGCCGACGGCGTCGAGGAAGATGACTTTGGGTTTCAGCATGGCGATCGCTAGACAGACAGCAGATCCCGCAGGGGTTTTTCAATCCAGTTGAGGCCGACCCGAATTTGGTGGCTCAGGGTGGGCATGCGATAGAGATAGGTGAGCCGCCGCGCGACGTAGGCTAGGGGGCCATCGAGCCGCAGTCCGAGCCCGGTGAGGGTGGCGTTGTTGGTGCCGAGGGCCATCATTTCGCCAAGGTGCTGGTAGCGGAAGGGCAGGAGTGGGCGATCGGTGAAGGAGGCCCACAGGTTCCATCCAGCATAGTCGGCCTGTTGCAGGGCAGATTGGGCGGTGGTAGGAACGCGCTGTCCCTCGGCGTCGCGGCAGTCGGCGAGGTCACCCAGGGCATAAATCTCGGGGTGATCGACCACTTGCAGGGTCGGGCTGACGCAAATTTGGCCGCGATCGCTTTTGGGTACGGCCAAGGCTTCAACCCCGGGTGAGACGCGGGTGCCCACTGTCCACAACACCACATCAACGGGAATTTCATCCACTTGGTCGCGGTAGCGGAGGTGGATGCTGTCGGCGGTGATGGTTTCTACGGTGGTCTCGAGATCAAGCCAAATGCCGCGATCGGAGAGGGCCTGCTGGGCGGCTTGGCGATTGAAGTCGGTGGAGGTGAGCAAAATGTCGGTGGCGCGCTCGATCAGGCGAATGCGTCCGCGATCGCCCAAGCGATCAGCTAGTTTGCAGGCCAGTTCAACGCCGCTGTAGCCCCCACCGACGACCGCAACGCGAATCTTGTCGGCATCTGAGGCTTCGAGCAGGCGAAGTTTTTCTTGCAGGCGATGGGCGTCTTCTACACTGCGAAAGGGAATGGCGTGGGCCTCGGCACCGGGTACTAGGGACATGGGGGTTTCGCCACCCAGGGCCAAAACGAGGCGATCGTAGGCAAGGGTTTCGCCGGTGGTGAGAGTCACCTGGCGATCGCTGAGGTGAATGTCTGACACCCCAGCTTGAATGAAACGGATGCGCGTCTCGGCCAGCAACTCTTCGTAGGGGGGCGCAACTTCCCAGGTTTCCAGCTCGCCTGTGACCAATTCGTAGAGCAGGGGAGCAAAGAGAAAGCGATCGCGCTGGTCGATCAACACAATTTCGGGGATGTTGGGCTTTTGCCAGGGTAAGCTGTGGAGGCGCAAAGCGGTATAGAGGCCGCCAAACCCGCCGCCAAGAATGCAAATTCGTTTCGCTGACTCAGTCATCGTATGAGGCCAATGGCGTCGCTGTTCTTCTTTAAGATACCGACGTTTTTTGCTGGATGGCGGCTGATGGCCCAGTCTCCCGCGATTTCCTCTGGCATGATGGAGGCAGCTTGACGCAGTCTGAGCCGCTGAGCCTGAACACTGGAAAAGAGCCGAACGCTGCCCTCGGCTCGGAGGGCGAATGACCTTCATCTCGAACCCTGTGCCCCAGGTAACAGGACTAAACTGCGCGATGTGACATCAGATCGCAGGATAAATCGCCCCGATGCGTGTGGTTGCCTATCTGTTTTCAAATCCGCTGCTGGAGCCTACGCCCGATGCGACGCTCTGGGGCTGGGAGGTGGATCAAGTCTACTGCGATGTGGGAACCGGGGACGATCGCCCAAATTTGCAACGCCTGTTGCACGATTCGCCCGCCCCGCAGTACGTGCTGGTGCGGCAACTGGCGGAACTGGGGGACACCGTTGAGGCGGTGGCGGAGGTGGTGCAGCGGCTGGAGGGCCGGGGCAGTGTGGTGATGGCGATCGCCCACAACAATTGCACCCCCCATTCTGCCGTGCCGCTCAGGATTGCCGCAGAGGTACAGGCCGTGCAACAAAGCCGCCGCATCCAGGCGGGGCACGCCCGCAATCGCCTCAAAGCCTTGCCGCCGCCGGGGCGCGCCCCCTATGGCTACCGTCGCGGGCAAGATCGCTACCTGCTTGATCGCGCCACTGCCCCTGTGGTGAAGGCGTTTTTTGAACGGTTTCTCTTGTTTGGGTCGGTGCGCGGTGCGGTGCGCTACCTCGAAACCACCTACGGCAAGCGGATTTCAGTATCCACGGGGCGGCGCTGGTTGACCAATCCGGTCTATCGTGGGGGTCTGGCTTATCAGGATGGGCGGGTGATCGCAGAAACCCATGTGCCGCTGATGTCGCGGGAAGAGGCGGCCCAAATCGATCGCCTGCTGCGCCGCAACCGTCGCCTGCCGCCCCGGACGACCAGCGCGCCGCGATCGCTGGCGGGTTTGGTGCAGTGTGCGGTGTGTCAGAGTCGCCTGCGGGTGTCGCGGGTATCGCGCCCGCGACAAAGCCAGGAGTATTTGTACCTGCGTCCGAGTGCTTGCGATCGCACACCGCGCTGCAAAGCTCTGCCCTACGAGGAGGTGCTAGACCGCACCATCGAGCGGGTTTGTCAGGATTTGCCCGCCGCGATCGCAACCCTGCAACGACCGCCGACGGACGCGATTAAAGGTGCGATCGCGGGACAAATCGCTCAGAAGCAAGCCGTTTTAAAGCAATTGCCTGACCTGCTCGCCGCCGGGGTGCTCGACACCACCACCGCAGATCTCCGGGCCTACACCCTGCGCAGCGACATCGCCGCCTTAAACCAAAAACTCGCCCAACTGCCCCCCGACAATTTGCCGGAAATCGCAAAGACCCTATCAATCCCGCAGTTTTGGCGAGATTTGTCTGAATCAGAACGACGGGTTTATCTGCGGGAGTTTATCCGAGAGATTCAAATCCTCCGCCCCGATAGCAGAACTTGGGATCTGCAACTCCAGTTTGTGTTTGACCCCGCGTCAATCATGCTTAAGGGCCAGAAGGGCGAGTGATCAAGATTTGGGGATTAGGCTGCGCTTTGGCGGCTGCGCTTGCGCGCCATCAGGCTCGTGCCCACCAAACCCAAGCCCAACAGCGCCATCGGCTCCGGCACATCCTCCGGCTCAGGAATCGAATCGCTGATCAGGGTGAATTTCGCCTTCACCGTTGCGCCGTATTTTTCGCCTTCTTTCACGCCCAAGAATCCTTGATTGAAGGTTGCATCAAATAGCGAAACGGCCAATTGCCCGCCATTGCCAAAGCTGAACACCGAGGGGCCGTCCCACTCGACCGCACCGCCCTGAAACAACCCCCCAAAAACCCGATAGCCACCGGTGTTGCCCGTGACGCTGCCGCCAAAGGCGTCTGGCAGACTGAAGTTGAAGTTGACGCTGATGGGCTTGGGTGCTTGGTCTTCGCCCGCGTTGACGGTTGTTTCATCCGTCCAAATGCTGAATAGCCCGGTATAGAACGACTCACCAACTGCTAGGTCAAAGGCTGTCGGAGAACCCAAGATCGGAGCCCAATTCACAACCAGTCCAGGATCCGTATCGTTCAAATCGACACTGTAGCTGTCGAGGGTGAAGCTAGCCGCTTCCGCGACGTTGCCAATCGTGGCAATACCAGCACTGGCGATAAACGCAGCAATAAAGTATTTCATCGTACAAAACCTCTACGGTATCAGTGAGATGACGGTATTCGTCACGGTCTTGCGGTGTCGCAAGACCGTGGATATACGCACTTCCTGGTTTCCTATGTCTGTAACGTTACTGAGGTTGTCC
>JACYME010000141.1 GCA_015272155.1 Leptolyngbyaceae cyanobacterium T60_A2020_046 | reverse complement strand
TTGAGCACCAAAGCCGAACCCGATCAGTGAGGGATGGCCTCAAGCCAGTGAGCCAGATGGTGTTCTGTGTTGCGGGGAGGTCGGCTGCGATCGCGCAATTTTTAGTCAGTGAATGGGAGCAATGCGACGATGACCGTTTGTGAATACAGGCCTGGCCTAGAAGGAATCCCCGCCACCCAATCCGCCATCAGCCATGTGGATGGTCAGCAGGGCATTCTGGAATATCGCGGCATCCGCATTGAGGAATTGGCGCAGCAGGGCACCTTTTTAGAAACCGCCTACCTGCTGATCTGGGGAGGTTTACCCACCCGCACCGAGCTCGACCACTTTGAGCACGAAATTCGCCACCATCGTCGCCTCAAGTATCGCATTCGCGACATGATGAAATGCTTCCCTGAGGGCGGTCACCCGATGGATGCCCTGCAAGCCTGCGCAGCAGCCCTCGGACTGTTCTATTCCAAGCGGGCGCTGGATGATCCGGCCTATATTCAAAATGCAGTGGTGCGGCTGCTCGCCAAAATCCCTACCATGGTGGCGGCCTTTCAACTGATGCGCAAGGGCAACGACCCCGTTCAACCCCGCGACGACCTCGACTATGCCGCCAACTTTCTCTACATGCTCAACGAGCAAGAGCCCGACCCCCTCGCGGCGCGCATCTTTGACATTTGCCTCACCCTCCACGCCGAGCACACGATCAACGCCTCTACCTTCTCTGCAATGGTGACGGCCTCCACCCTCACTGACCCCTACGCAGTTGTGGCGTCGGCGGTGGGTACTTTGGCTGGCCCGCTCCACGGCGGCGCGAACGAAGAGGTGATCACCATGCTCGAAGCCATTGGCTCTGTAGAAAACGTGCGCCCCTATATCGATCGCTGCATTCAGGAAAAGAGCAAGATCATGGGCTTTGGGCACCGGGTCTACAAGGTGAAGGATCCGCGCGCCATCATTTTGCAAAAGCTCGCGGTGCAGCTTTTTGAGAAGTTTGGCGGCGATGAGTATTACGACATTGCTCTCGAACTCGAAGCCGTGGTGACGGAGCGACTGGGGCACAAGGGCGTCTACCCCAACGTCGATTTTTATTCGGGGCTGGTGTACCGCAAGCTGGGCATTCCCACGGATTTGTTTACCCCCGTGTTCGCGATCGCGCGGGTGGCGGGTTGGCTCGCCCACTGGAAGGAACAGCTCGGTGAAAACCGCATCTTCCGCCCCACCCAGATTTACACCGGAGCCCACGGGCAGCACTATGTGCCCATCGGCGATCGCCCTCAACTGTGGGACAAACAGGAAAAACCCAAGATCGCAAGCCGGGTGTGATGGGTTAGACCCCTCTTGTCAACCAGAATATCAACGTCCATATTTCTCTTAGTGACGATTTTCAGGAACTCCAGTCCCTCCAGCGTTTGCTGGGGGGTTTTTTTGTCCGTTTTCAAGCCTTGTCCCAATTCTGCAAACTCAAGCGACAGCCTCCCTATCCGAAACGCCACTTTTTCAACGGGGAGAGCGATTCTTTAGCACTGCCTTAAAGTTTCTTAAAATGAAGCAGTGGCGAGTAAGCAGGGCTCAACTCAGTGCGGCGATCGCCCCCCAAATCCTGAACCTTAGGACGTGCCTGCGCCCAGCTCAGAACCGCGCGGGGTTTCCTGGCCTCGCCGTCATCCGATGCTGTGTACCAGCAGCCAGCCCAGTTTACCCACCCTTGTCGTTGCTGACTGACCTCTGGAGTGTATGACCGTTTCTACCCCTGATGCTACGGCCTCTGTACCCACGCCGCCCACAGACTCCTGGCAAATCAAGCTGCTGTACGACGGCGACTGTCCCCTCTGCCTGCGCGAAGTCAACTTTTTGCGAAAAAAGGACGCCGGGCGCGGCCTCGTGGCCTTCGTGGATATTGCCGATGATGCCTACACCCCTGCCGAACATGGGGGCGTGTCCTTTGAAGCCGCGATGGGACGCATCCATGCTGTGCTGCGGAATGGCGAAGTCATTCAAAACGTAGAGGTGTTTCGGCGCGTCTACGACATTTTGGGCCTGGGCTGGGTTTACGCCCCGACTGCGTGGCCCATCATTGGGCCATTGGTCGATCGCGCCTATGATCTCTGGGCCGACTGGCGACTCAAACTCACCGGACGCCCTGATCTCGCGACGCTTGTGGCCCAGCGCCAGCAGCGTCAAGCCTGTGGAACGGGCGATCGCTGCCGCATTGGAGACGACGGTTAGCATGGGCGCTGCTTCGGAATCAACGCGCACGGGATGGCAATGGCGGAGTTTCGCCGCGATCGCCTGGGTAATCTATATCGGCTATTTGCTGCTGAGTGATCTGCCCCCTGGGCCATCCTTGCTACAGACCCAGCCCGAAACCCTTCGAGAGGCGCTGGATCTCAGCCTCAACTTTTGGTTCATTCTGCCCCTCGTGTTTCCCGCCAGCGCCCCGGTCTTAAACCCAGCACTGGAGGGGTTGTTTAACCTGGTGGTGGCCTGGGGGCTGCTGTTTTGGGGCTTTGTGGGCGATGGTCGCGGGCAGCGCTGGCCAATGGTGCCGTTTTTGATTGGCACGGCGTTTTTGACCAATGTGTTTTATCTGCCCTGGCTGGCGCTGCGATCGCCCAATCCTGACCCACCCACACCTCCCCTAACCCGTTGGGAACAGGCGGCGGAGCGGCGGGCGCTGCCCCTCATAATTTTGGTTGTGGCGATCGCGTCGGGCCTCTGGGCCGTGTGGGGACGGCCTGAGTTTGGTGATTTCAGCACCCGCATGGCCGATCTGCACGACCTGCTGGGGCGCGATCGCCTCACCTATTCCTTCGCCATTGATTTGCTGATGTTTTGGCTGTTCCAGGGATGGCTCGTGGCCGACGATATGGCCCGCCGCCAGTGGCACCAGCCCGTGGCACTGTGGCTGGCGCGGCTGGTGCCCTTCTTTGGGCTGCTGGGATATCTCCTCTGGCGACCTCGGCTGTCAAACACGACGGCGATCGCGCCAGAGCAGCCGTAAAGCATGGCGAGAACCCCGGTTTCTTTCAAGGTTGATTCGCAAGATGGGGCGAATTGCTGGGGAGAACCCGGGGTTTCTGCACGGACGTTCTAGACTTCGCCCGGTTCTTCCTCGTCGATCTCGGTTTCCACCGACAAGACCTCCCTATCTACCTCAGACGGGTCAGATGGCTTCACCACAATCACCTCTCCATCAGCGGCGGCACCCACGGCCTATGGGCCAGGGTGCGGCGCTCCGCCGCCAAATTCACGCTGGGATCTACCAAAAGTTGAGGTTCACGACCATTCAACGATTGTCGAATATAGGCCCGCACCTCAGCGCCAATGTAGCCCTGCCGTTCAGCCTCCTTCGCCAAAAAGTGACCGAATTGCACGATTAAATCTGGACGGCTCGCCATCTTGCGCGTTTGCCAGCTTGTCAAATATTCCTCTGGGTCCACCATCCAAGTGGTTTGACGATAGGGATGGTGAATCTGAAACTCGGCGGTGGTGCGCTTGCTCAGCAGCTTCATTTGTCAGGAATACTGGTGGCCTTCGTAGGTCCAGTTCATGTTACCGGGGTAGAGAAAGTGACGCAGGGGAAACAACAATTGCCAGGTTAAATACAGCCCCAAGCCCAGAAGAATGGCCGATCGCCGGGCACGAATCGGCGCAACTCGCGAAATTTTGCCCTGACCGCCGGGGCGATCGCGATCGGGATGCCACCAGCCCAGAGCTTGCCGCAAACGCCGCAGCACAACCCGAGGAAAGGAAGGCGAAAAGAACAACGCCGTCGCCGCGATCATAAACCACGGAAAAATTCCGATGGAAAAGAGGCATGCATTCGTCAGGTGAAAGGTCAGCGCAAAGAAAAATGCCACCCAGCGCGTCCGCCGCCAAATCAAAAACGGTGCAACAAATAAGTCAAGCAACAGCCCGCCATAGCTGAGGCTATAGACCATCCACGCCTCGGTGAAAAATTGTCCAATCACGGGAAAGTCGGTGCGGGCTGCGAGCCACGTCCGCAACGGCTCTGCCCGAAACCAGTCGGGATTGAGCTTGGCTACCCCAGCATAGAAGTAGACGATGCTGAGCTGAGCCCGCAACAGCCATAGCGTCCACGTAGGAGCCACCTGGGCCGCTACGCCACGCCGCCGTACTGCATCGACCGAAAACGCCCGATGCACCGGGAGAAAAATCATCAAAAAGCTGATCAGGCAAATCAGATAAAAGTGATTGAGATAGCGAGCCTGTTCGAGCAGAAAGGTATAGGTAAATCCGATGAAAAACAGAATGGCACTGAGGCGATAGTGCCAGCCAATGATGATCAAAATAGACAAGATCCCCAATCCCAAAAACACGAGGTACATGCCGGGGCCGGGAAGGGGGCGCACCCAATCAAACCCGTAATAGGTGACATTCATGACTGGGTCGATCCAATAGCGAGGAATCCACCCTTTGGAAAAATAACGCCAGACTTCCCACAGCATGATCGTGCCGAAGGCAATGCGGAAATAGACTAGGCTGGCAATGTCGATGGGGGCAAAGAGGCGCTGGGCTATCTTTTGATAGCAGGTTTTGAGGGTTTGGCCAAAGGTTGCCTGGGTGGGGGTGGGCGCAAGTCCTGATTGGGATCGCATGATGAGTTCAACAAACGGCACGAAAGAGCAGGCTGGGAACCCCGGGCGTTGGCTCCAAGTCCCTGGCAGTGGGGCATCCGCAGTGAATATGCCGGGTTGGGTGGGCGATCGCGCGCTGAGATCGCGCCCTGGGGCTTACCGACTGAGTTTACCGACGAATGAAGCCCCTTGCGGTTTCTGAATTGCGAATTGTTCTGCCATGCTGATGTGATGAATTCTGAACCGCTATGACGTACCCTGCGCCTCATCCCGGCTCCTGGATCGTTCGCGATGGGTTGGATCTGCGATCGCTAGCTCTGTTTCGCCTAGGGTTAGCCCTACTCAGCGTTCTGGCGATCGCCCTCGCCGGGCGTGCCCTAACGCTTCCTCGGAGCCTCAGCGGCCTGTTGATAGGTGGCGCGATCGCCGCCTGTGGCGCATTGTTGGTGGGCTATTACACCCGCATTGCCGCAATCTCGACCTGGGTGTTGACGACGGCGATCGCCGCCCTCTCCGCCAGCCCCGGCCCATCCACCCTGCTGAGCATCACACTACTTTGGGCGATCTTCTTGCCCCTCGGGGCCCGCTACAGCATCGATAGCGCCCTCAACACCGCCCTGCAGCCCCAGCCGCAAGCGTTTCTAGGCACCGCTGTCTTTGCGTTGATAGCCCAGTGGTGGAGCATGACTTGGTTTTGGGTAGAGGGGCTGGGGGTTTGTTCACCGTCAGGCGTGTCATCCTTCAGTGAGATTGCGATACGCCTCGCATCCCCCGCCACCTCTGGACTGGTGATCGGGATGCAAGCCTGGGCTGGGCTGCTGCCGTTTCTCCTGTTGTGGCCCAGGGGGTGCGATCGCGGGCGCGTGGTTGCCATCGCGATCACCCTTCCCCTATGGATCAGCGTCGGCGTGGTTTTGGGGCTGGTGCTGCTGCCCGCGATCGCCCTAGTCATGGGGCTGGCACTGATTCCCACCTCGCTTTGGGAAGGGCTGGCAAAGCGCTGCTACGGTCGCCCCCAGGCGGGCCTCAACATCTATTACGATGCCGACTGTGGCTTTTGCAAAAAGGTGGTTCACCTCATTCGGACGCTGGCGGTGCTGCCCCACACCCCGCTGCATACTGCCCAGAGCGATCCGGTGATTTGTGCCGCCATGGAAGCCCAAAATTCTTGGGTTGTCGTAGATTGGCAGGGCCACTATCACTACAAGTTTGAGGCGATCGCCTATGTTTGTAGCCTGTCTCCGGTGCTGCGCGGGCTAGAACCCTTGCTGCGATGGTCGCCCGTGATGGCCATCGGCACCCGATTTTACGAGGCGATCGCCAACAACCGACGGCGGGCGGGTTACT